>CAYIZU010000053.1:0-11253 GCA_964367795.1 uncultured Rikenellaceae bacterium
ACAAATGTAGCTTGTTTCGGCTCTTTGGCGCAACGTAGCATATTAACCAGAGAGAGCATACATAAATTCTTAGACAATATGCCTGAGGGAAATGATATTTACAAAATATTCGATATAAATCTTCGTCAAGGATTTTACACTAAAGAAATAGTAACCGAGTCGATGGAACGTTGTAATATATTAAAAATAAACGATGAAGAACTTGTTACTATTAGTCGCATGTTTGGTTATCCGGGTATCGACCTGCAAGATAAATGTTGGATTTTGATGGCGAAGTACAATCTTAAGATACTAATTCTCACGTGCGGAATCAACGGTAGTTATGTATTCACACCCGGCAATTTTTCATTTGTTGCAACTCCTAAGGTCGAAGTTGCTGACACAGTGGGTGCAGGCGATTCGTTCACTGCAACTTTCGTGTCGTCGATATTAAAAGGCGAGAGTGTGCGAGATGCTCACTTGCGAGCAGTGCGTGTTTCGGCATACGTATGCACCCAGCACGGAGCGATGCCCATCATTCCAGATGAGTATAAACAATAAACGCGTAGTTACTATATAGTCGACCCTTAAAAAAGTCCATCGAACTGATAATCACAGATTTAGCTTTGAGCTGATTTTTGTTTTCTACCAGCTTTTTCAGTTTTATAGCAAAAATCTTCGCCAACCTTTTTTAAGGGTCGACTATGTACGTATATTAGCACAAGAAATAGTTGTCTGCACTTTAACTGTTTACGACCTAATAATATGCGTTCTTTACCCTCTATTTTATTAAGAAGCAGTCTCTTTTATGAGGAATTTTGAGACAATTTATTGATAAGCAATCCTCACCGCGTTATCATTATTTACAAAAACACTTATGATATTTGAAATCACAAAATATTCCTATCACTATTTTGTGATTTGCGATATTGTAATCAAAGCACCCGTAGGACATACAAATCTACAGTATGGTCGTGAAGTAAAGGCGGATAAGAGCAAGAATAGAAGTGCCATACCCAAAACGATGGGTGAAGCCGAAGTGAATATAAATGCTGAGAAAACTTCGTAGTTTATAAGCTCGCATCCAAATCCTAACCACATCATGAATATCAATACAGCAAATATATAATAGCGAATATTATTCAAAATCTTAGCTGTTCTTCCTCCTATCTTTAGCTTTACTGCAGGGATGAAATTCATCAGCTCTTGGGCAGCTCCCATTGGGCAGTGATTATGACAGTATGTACCTTTTTTACCAAATAGTGGCATTATTAAAGTAATTGCAAGCATTAGAAGAGCAATAATAGAGAGCGTGAGGTTTATCCCGTTTGATATCCATGATGTTATAGATACCAGTGAAAGGAAACTACCGCTCCAAAAGCCCAAAACCGCAACATTCAATACAAGTTGTACAACTCGCAGTTTCTTGTTTTTTGTCTTGATAAAACTCATCGCTATCCCAAAAAGTAGAACCACGATGCCCGCAACTCCATTTAAGCCAATCTCAGCGAACAGGCTCTGCTTTGGGGTTTGTGCATTACTAACAAACTGCGCTGCACGCTGCACATTCTCAATTATCGCCTTAGAGCTATATGTTGCACCCGATACAGCATCAATCGGAGTTGATGCTGCTTCAGTGGGAGACATTCCAACCCACTTTTTTGCAAGTCCACTCTCTGTTACCTGCTCAAAAAACTCTGGAGTTTCGGAGTTTTCAAGGTAAGTAACACTCTCTATTTTATTATTTCTAATACGAAGCTCAATAGGTGTGCGCCCTGCATAACCCACAACGTTCTGTGCCAAGGCAGTTGAGTTGATAACCCTCTCCCCATTCTTGCCTACCGTCTCGACTGGCACATTGGCCTCAGTGGTTTTTTTTTGAAGAATCTCCTCTAAAGAAGTACCTGCCAGCGAGTCACTATTCTTGATTGCTACGGCTGCAAACATCAACACAACAATCAAAATGTTTATAATATATCTTAATCTATCCAGCATAGTTTTACTTAAACTTATTTTTGTGTAATTTATTTGGATTCCATTTATCTTTCAACGCCTTTGGTGAGTCGGGATAACCCATAACAACAACATTTAGTGGCGTAATATTATCGGGAAGATTTAAGATTTTTCTCACTTTTTTTACGGGCTCAACGTGTGGGTGCGTAGTAGTCCACACAGCACCCACCCCAAAATACTCCGCAGCCAGCAGAATATTTTGCGTTACAGCAGCGCAATCGACGTCCCAGTATATAGAACCTCCATTTTCGGGGTCTGAGTAACCACATACAACTATTGCTGCCGTTGCATCTTTTAGGGTTCTTTTGGCGAATGGCAGAGCCTCGGATAGTGAATCTAATATCTTTCTATCTCGCACTTCGATGAGCTCCCACGGTTGCGCGTTCTTGCCACTGGGAGCTGCCATTGCTGCACGTAGTATCTTCTCCATCACATCTTTAGGGATGATTTGGTCGGTGTAGGAACGCACGCTTGTGCGGTTCATAATAATCTTTAGGGCATCTTTTTCAGCAGAGATACCCTCCTTGTCATCGCTTGATTTGAGGCTGTGGCTCACTTGTAATAAAACCAGTGCCATCGTCATAAGCAGGGTTAGGATTTTCCAAATGTGTTTCATGCTTTTGCTATTTTATTTACAAAGGTATAGTAGAATAAATTGTCACGAAAGAGTATGGGGGTAGATAACGCAAATGTGGGGATAAAAGGATATGTTGCAATTTTCTCACCTCGTTTATTATTACTAACTTTGCACTATGAAAGTTAAAGAGAAAAAGATACTTAGATTTATGGATTGGGGCTTTTACCTTGTATTAGTTCCAATTATTTTACTGTTTATCCCAATTGATTGCTTTGAACCGGGCGCTGCTTCAATTTTTTTTGCTGCACTTGTGGTATATATGACTATAATTCATATTATTCTTCGTAAGCATAACCCTCTGACATTAATATTAGAGAAGAGATATATAAAAGCCATTATATCCATCTCTATTACAGTCGTATTGATAGTTTTTGCTATATATTTTCAATTCACAAGTTTAATTGTGCCACAATATGACGTTGCTAAAATGCAAGAAATTATTCGCTTAAAGAGTCGCGCCTTATGGCTGTTCTATTTTATTGATATAAGCACCGCTGTTACATTTGCTTTAGTTTCGGAACTATTCAAGCAGCGCAGTCACAGTCAAGCGGTGGAGGCAGAGCGAAACAGTGCTGAAATTGCACTTTATCAATCGCAAGTGAACCCCCACTTTATGCTTAATACTCTAAATACCCTTTATGGCTTACATCTTACGGGAAGCGACAAAACAAACGAGATATTTTTTAAGTTTACCAATATGCTTAAATACAGCTTCACAACAACCGAGCAAGATAAAGTTTTAATCTCGGATGAGGTGAAATATATTGGCGAGTATATTGATATTCATTGCTTGAGATTGAGTGAGCATACTGTGGTAAATTATAGTGTTGATATTGATGAATCTGCATTAACTATCCCCCCGATGTTGCTCATAGTCTTTGTTGAAAATGCTTTTAAGTATGGTGTTTCATCAGCAAAGCCAAGTATAATAAACATATCTATCACGCTTAAAGATAGATACTTCACCTTTGATATGACAAACTCAATTATCTCTCGCGGCGCAGGGTCCACTGGGATAGGTATTAAAAATAGCCGCAAGCGTTTAGATTTACTATATCCGTCTGCTTACACACTCGTGTGCGAGGATAGAGGCAAGGAGTACATAACTAAATTAATAATTGAGATATGAGATGTATAGCAATCGATGACGAGTGGGTTGCCTTGGCGGTAATTAGCAACTATTGCCAAAATCATCCCTATATTCAGCTCTCAACATTCACAAACCCAGTCGAGGGTATGCAAGCTATTAAGGAGCAACGCCCCGATGTTGTGTTTCTCGATATTGAGATGAAAGATTTTTCGGGCTTAGACATTGCTGCCGAGCTACCACAAGAGACAATTTTAATCCTTACAACGGCACATGTTCACTACGCATTGAAGGGTTACGAGGTTTGTGCTATTGACTTTCTGGCAAAACCATTCTCTCCAGAACGATTTACAGCAGCTGTAGAGCGAGCAAAACAGTTTTTAGAGAGTAGGGCAAGCGGTAAATCACAACAAGAGTATATCGCTATAAAGGTTGAATACCAAAATGTTAATGTTCAGCTCTCCGAAATTTCGTATATAGAATCTATGGATAATTATATCAAAATAAACACAACTAAAGGCAAAGTAATTTTAACCAAGATGAGCCTAAAGCAGATTTTAGAGCTACTCCCCAATGGTAGTTTTTTGCGTGTACACCGTTCATTCGTTGTGGCTTGCGCACAAATTTTATCCTATAACAAACAGCAGATAACTTTACATTCGGGAGTTATAATTCCTATTGGCAGGAACTACAGTAACACACTCTCAAAATAACAATACATCCTAAAAAGTTGAAGTCATCTCTTTAGGGTGTATTGTGTATGCTGAAACGCGCTACGCTATTTGCGTGAGTTGATGCACGATAAACTCTTCAACTGCTCCATCTGTTGCCTTTGTATATTCAGCCAAATGTGAGTTATTCATATGCTCTTGCCATATCTCGTGACTTTCCCAATTTTCATGGAAAATGAACAGATTTTCATTCTCGTTGTCTTGATGCAGGTCGTAATTGATGCACCCCTTTTCGGCACGTGTTGGCTCAATAAGCTTCAATAGTTCAGCCTTTACAAGCTCTCTCTTTTCGGGCTTTGCAAGTATGCGAGCCACAATTGTTAATTTTGACATTGTTCTAATTCTTTAATTGTTATTTTATTTGAATAAATTCAACTTTCTCGCCTCCTGCTCCCCATATAAAGAAGTAATCGGCACCTCTCTCCCACGTAAAATCGATATAGGATATTGGACTTATCTGCAAACCTTGTGCCTTATAATGGGCGTGGTCGGCTGCAATATCCTCCGACAGGTAGGCGATGTGGTCTATTACGGGGCTTGTGAGCGATGGATTCTCGAAAAGTTCGTAAACCACACTACCGTTATCTATATATACAATCTCAAAACCACCTTGTTCAAAGCGTCCTTTGACTTCAAATCCCAAATTATTTACATACCAATCGAGCGACTGTGCCAGATTTGGTACAACCATATTTATATGGTCTATTTTTGGTCTTTTCATAATCTTTACAATGTATCTCTCGCCATTGCAGAATCCAAGAAGTCGGCATCCTCCGTTGTGAGATAGTGTTTTAATTTGTTAATCATCTCCTCTTTATCTTGTTGGAGCATACCCTGCACAGAACTTGTATTAGTGGGGTGAATACCGTAAAATGGTACGCCCTCTACCTCTAATAATTCCAAAACGCGTATCTCCTCCTCGATAATCTCACGCTCGGTAGCGGGTAGGAATTCGCCGGCTTTTACTGCTTTACTCATTGGGCTCCCTTCGAAGAGTCCCAGTGTTCCGAACCAAATAAGTGATGCGCCAGCTTTGTTTATGAATCGTGCTGTTGCTTCAGCATTCTCAATGCCTCTACCTTGTCCTGCAACACCCAGCATATAGGCATCGCAGTGGCGGATATTAACTCTGTTCAATCGCTCGATCTGTTCTTCGGCAGAGGCTAAGGTGTGCCCCTTGTTGATATACTTTAGCGACTCATCAAGCCCCGTTTCGATACCGATCCATAGGTCATTGATTCTCAACGCCTTAATCTCTTGCAACTCCTCATCGCTCTTAGTCTTGATATTTGAGATTGAGGCATACATTGTAATAACCTCCACTTCGGGAATATACTTAATAATCAGATTGCTGATTGCTCTGAGCTTGTTCGTGCTCAATACGAAGGCATCGCCATTAACCAAGAATATACGCTTGATATTGGGGTTGAGCGTGCGTAGCTCCTTTATATCTTCTTCCACCTGCGCGAGCGGTTCAACCTTGAATCTGTCGCCATACATTGTGCAGAATCCGCAAGCTCCGTGAGCACAACCCACGGTAACTTGTAGCAACTCTGTTCCCATCATAGCTTCGACAGGTGGACGGTATGTTATTCCTGTAAATCTCATAATTATAGATATCTTGCAATCTGCTCCACAGAGTGGCGAGGTGTTGCGTTTGGCTTTTCGTCTGGATAACCAAACGTGATAACAGCAGCGACTGTTTCGCCCTCAGGTAGCGATACTATGTTTGAGATTGCCTTATCATCAATCACGCCAAAGATGCAAGTTCCAACGCCATAGTTATGTGCTGCCAAGCAGAATGTTTGGCACGCAATACCTGCATCGAACATCTCCCACTCCTGCGCCTTGTTGGTGGCGTAATCCTCTGGAGAGAGTTTGCCGCTCTTTCCCTTTACGTAGCTCAAAACCAGTACCCCATGTGCATTACGGAGCGTACCAATATTATACGAAAATCCATGCACACCCTCGTCTGCTATGCGCTTGATTAGTTCAGGATTCTCTACTACGGTGTAGCGAGCCACTTGAAAATTGCCCCACGATGGTGACCAACGTGCAGCATCCAAAATTTTATCCATCGTCTCACGTGCTACATTCTCGGCTTTGTACTTGCGAACGCTTCGGCGCTCTTCAATTGTTTTAATCGTTTCCATTTTTTATGCTTTTAATTGTTCAGTTTTGATAATGCAAAGATAGAGCCTTATTTTCATGCAGACGCTGTAAATTGATTGGGTATTATTGCAATAGAATTGGAAATATGCCTTTTATTACTCATATTATTTGCTAATAATCCATTTTAACCTTATATTTGCACTGTAGAACTAAAATATTTACAATGGAGATAAGATCACTAAGTCAGATATTCGAGATAGAGGTTGTAGAGTTGGATGATTGGAGTCGCCGCCCGTATCAAAATAACTTCTTCGAGATAGTATACATAGAGAGTGGCGCCGGCAACCAATGCATTGCAGGTGTCGAGTTTGAGTACTCGACAGGAAATATATTTTTGCTTCCTCCTCTTAACTGCCACTCCTTCAGTATTAATGAGCCATCAAGGTTTATATTCATAAAATTTCTCGACAATTTCTTCTTGCACGGTGGCGCAGGTGTTGATTACAAAGGGTGGTTTGATAGCATCTCGTATATCCTTGCTAACTACAATAGAGTGCCAGGAGATATAATATCGTCGGAGAGCGAACGTAGATATATAATAGGTACCATTCAGGCGATTGTGGCGGAGCATCTCTCATGTGATGATTACTCAAATGATATTGTTTCAGGGATGATGGTATCTATTCTGAATCTCTTAGCACGAAACATTGAGCGTAAATTTACTAATAGTATCACTCAAACCGACAGTCGCTTCAACGCACTACTACGCTACATTAATAGCAATTTGATGAATGGTGAACTATTAAAGATACCAGCCCTCGCCGAGAGATTCGGAGTCTCGAAGAGCTACTTTTCAGAGTATTTCGCAAAGAATGCAGGGGTGAAACTTTCGGAATATATTATCAAAGCGAAATTAAAACTTGCCGAGACCTACATTCTTCACACCGATAACTCTCTCAAGGAGACAGCCTATTCGCTGGGCTTCACCGACTCGTCGCATCTTAGTAACTCATTTAAAAAACACTACTCGATGACCATTGGTGAGTTTAGAGCGCGCGCAAGTTCACTGTGTCGAAAAAAATAGCGACTATTTGTTATTTTGCTCTCTATCCTTAATTATACTCTCCATGTTCTCTTTAGACCAAACAACAAGCGGTGTTATATGTGTCATAAATGAGTGCGCTCGCTCGCTCAGAGAATACTCCACCTTGGGTGGGATAGTTGGGTAAGCCTTGCGCACGACAAAACCATCCTCCTGCAGCGTTCGAAGTGTAACGGTTAGCATTTTTTGTGAAATATCGGGTAACTCTCTCTGTAACTCTTTAAATCGAATAACACCCCCGACTTGTAGAGTGTATAGCACCAAAAGAGACCACTTATCACTCACTCTCGAAAGAACATTACGTATCGGGCATTCAGGGTCGAAACCATCTCTTAATCTTATTTTACTCATATTCGTTTTATGATGTTAGGCTACAAAGGTAACTAAAAATATTAAATACAACAAATTGAAAATAAATGAATTATTTTTCTATCTATATCTCGTTGACTATCAATATTAGTTTCTTACAGGTAACCAACTCACAATAAAGTGCCCTCTTGTGAGAATGATTTTTTAGTAATAATTTTGCAATACAAAAGTAATCAAGAATATTTTATAAACTAAAAAAAGAAGTAAATGAAAAAGATGATTCTTTCGGCTCTTGCACTATTTTCGGTAGCATTAGCAGGTGCGCACATACCACAGTGTGCTGATGGTTCTAAGTCAAACAACGAAAATGTTGTAAAGTATGACTTTAAAAAGTTCAAAGTGCATATCTACACTTCGCCAGAGGCAATGGCAGATGTGACACTGCTTGTAGAGGGCAAAAATGGCCTTGTGGTTCTTGAGCCACAGTCGTTTTACAAAAGTATCAAAGATTTCAATGCTTATGTAGAGAAGTTGGGCAAGCCAATCCTGGTTACTGTTGCTAATTACCATGCTGGAGGCTTGGCAGAGTGTGACCTTAATAAGGTTGTGATGGTTGAGTCAATGGTCGAATTTATGAAATCTCCTGCGGCACAGGGTATGATGAAGTACTTTGCCGATGCATTTCAAGGAGCGATGGATACGCGCTCGGTGGAGGTGAAAAATACAATTCCTCAAGAGGGTAAGCAAAAATGGGCAGGAGTAAAATTTGATTTCACAAAGGGTGCAGCAACCGATATGCCAGCATCGAGCGTAAACATTGGTAACAAAGTATTCTACACTCATTTCTCACCAAATAAAATGCATCCTTCGCCTATGCAAATTACCTCTGTGGCTGCAATTGATGCAACAATAAATGAACTGAATAAAGCTAAGGATTCAGGTTGTAAGCTATTTATCGGTTCTCACGGTGCTGCGGCAAACGTAGAAGATGTTAAGTTTCTTATCTCTTACCTTGAAAAGATGAAGAGTATAAAAGCGGCAAATAAAGATGCAGCGTCGTTTACAAAGGCTATAAAGGTTGCGTATCCTGACTTGGCAGGAGCAGAGAATGTTGAGGAGATTGCAAATAAACTATATAAATAAATCGCTATGAAAGAGCTAATTGAATACTTAAAAGCAAACCCGGTGCAGCATTTGGCAACTGTAGGTTTAGATGGTAAGGCGAAGTGTCGTCCATTTATGTTCGCTATCGAATATAATGGTAAACTATGGTTCTGCACATCTAATCAAAAGGATGTTTACCGAGAATTACAGGCTGTGCCATCATTGGAATTGAGCGTTTCAGCTCCCGATTATTCGTGGTGCAGAATAAGTGGTGATGTGGTTTTTGAGAACAATATGGAGGTAAAGCAGCAGTGTATCGACCATATGCCAATCGTTAAACAGATCTACCAAGCTGCCGACAATCCATCGTTCGAGGTCTTTTACATATCAGAGGGACGTGGTACGATAGCTGACTTTTCGGGCAATCCACCACGAGAGTTTGCGCTATAAATTTAACTGGAGATAAAAGTGTGGAATTTCGACATATAGCAGTTGAAGTTCCACACTTTTTTATTACATTTACCCATTATGAGACAGATTAATATAAAACCACTATTGAAACGACTCCTTAGCGAGCGTGCCGAGTATAGAGATATTGCGATACCTGACGACTATATGGCGCAGCGAGGACTGTTGCGTTCGCTTATGAATGTACGCCCACCTCGCCCAATAGAGAGTGAGTGGATTGAATTGCAAGACATGGAGTTGCAAGAACAACTTGCCAATAAGGGCATTGTTGAAATTGAAGATATTAAACCGCTTTCGAGCCACCTCAATATTCGACTATGGCAGGGAGACATCACACGCCTTAGGGTTGATGCTATTGTTAATGCCGCCAACTCGCAGATGTTGGGCTGTTTTATTCCACAACATCGCTGTATCGATAACGCTATTCACTCTGCGGCAGGTATGCAACTACGCAACGAGTGCGAGATGGTGATGTTGGCGCAAGGTGCAGCAGAATCTACGGGGGTGACAAAGATAACAAAGGGATATAATTTACCATCTGCAAATGTAATTCACACAGTTGGGCCAATTATTCAAACTAAGCTGCCACTTCCACACCAAGAGGAGGAGCTTGCATCGTGTTATCGCGCGTGCCTGCAACTTGCAGAGGAACAGTGCTTAGAAAGTATTGCCTTTTGTTGTATCTCGACTGGTGAGTTTCGTTTTCCAAATGAACTGGCTGCACAAATTGCTATTCGCACAATAAAAGAGCACCGTTTCGACTCCGTTAAAATAGTGGTTTTTAATGTTTTCAAAGACCAAGATTATGAAATATACTCAAGACTTCTCAAATAGAATCGAGCGAGCTAAAGAGGCTCTATAGAGTGCTGAGATGGTGCTCGTTGGTGCGGGTGCGGGACTATCAGCAGCGGCAGGTATTAGCTATAGCGGTGAGAAGTTCGAGCGTGACTATGCTGAATTTATTGAGCGTTACAATTTCACCGACCTTTACACATCGGGCTTCTATTCATTTGCCTCACCCGAGGAGCGATGGGCATATTGGGCTAAACATATCTATACCTGCCGCATCGAGCAGGGGGCTTTGCCGCTTTACAAAGAGTTATTAAAATTGGTGCAGGATAAAGATTTTTTTGTGCTGACAACTAATGTATATGCTCAATTTGAGATGTCGGGATTTGCCCACCAGCGTATTTTCGCCACCCAAGGCGACTATCTCTATTTGCAGTGCGAAGTGGGTTGCCACGACAAGATTTATAACTGCGAGGAGATGGTGTATAAGATGCTAAGCTCAATAACGGACTGCCGCGTTCCGTCGGAACTAATCCCACATTGCCCTGTGTGCGGTAAAGCAATGGATATGCACCTGCGCAAAGATGGCAATTTCGTACAGCCAAAAGAGTGGTATGAAGCAGCAAAGCGATACGAGAATTTTGCTCAAAGCTCACTCACTAAACGTTCCATATATATAGAGCTTGGTGTGGGCTACAATACTCCCGCAATCATCCGTTATCCATTCGAGCAGATGACCTACAACAACCCTCAAGCAACCCTTGTACGCATAAATCAAGATTATTCACAAGCAATTCCTGAAAACAGCTCAAAAACAGTATCATTTGACGAGGATATGGCAATTGTATTTACTAAAATCATAGAATAAATATTAGTACTGTCCGATAAAAAATTATAAGGCATACCAAATCGGTGTCAAGGA
>CAYIZU010000054.1:0-11221 GCA_964367795.1 uncultured Rikenellaceae bacterium
CATATATAATTATTATAATTTTTTGCTGAGTTACATACGACAACTGAAAAACAAATTATAAACGTATGAAAAAAGTTGAAATTAAAACTCTTTTCGGTAGTTGTAATTGTTTCGTAGCAGCTCAAAATCAGATATGTTTTCACGTAGAGTGGTACTATCTTTAATTATATCGTAGTGAGATGGGTTAATTTTAGAGTATATATTCCGCTCTACATCGGTAGGATACCAATTAATTAGCTCTTTAATAGAGAACTCCTTGGCAATGGCTTGTATAATCATTGATGCCCCATTAGCCTTGCCTTGCTCCGAGTAGCCTGCTATGTGAGGTGTTGAGATAAATGTGCGATTTAGTAACTCTTTTGATATATTTGGTTCATTACACCAAACATCTATTATTGGAGAGAGCAGCCCTCCATTATCTATTGCGTTAACGAGTGCTTTTTCATCGATAACCTCACCACGCGATGTATTTATTAATAATTTCCCTGCTCCTAAATTTCTAAAAAAAGCATCTGATGCCAAATTCATACTCTCGTTATTAAGAGGCACATGAAAAGTTACTACATCACACCAGTTGAGTAGTTTTTCAATTTCAACATTCTTAAAATCAGGCTCTTTAGCACTGCGTGGAGGGTCGTTTAACATTACATTATACCCCCTCTTTATCAGTTCATTGTTTAGTGCACCACCAACATTTCCAACACCAATAATAGCTATATTTTTAAATTCTTTATTGAAATGTTTCTTACTCTCTTCAATGGCTTTAAGAAGATATTGAACAACGGCTAAAGCGTTACATCCTGCAGCTGTCGCAACCTTTATTCCTCTGTTATTGCAGTAGTTAAGGTCTATATGGTCGTGCCCGATTGTTGCTGTACCAATAAATTTTATTCTGCTATTTTCCAGTAGTAAATTATCACATTTAGTGCGTGTGCGTATCATCATTGCCGAGCAATCAGCCACGTCGGAGCTATTTATATCACGCCCAACTTTATAAACTACTTCAAAAAATGGCTCTAACACTCCCTTGATATATGGGATTGCATTGTCGATAATAATTTTCATTAACCTAAGAAATTAACGATATGCGCCACTAATTTTTCCGGCTCCTCATAATGGCTGCTATGTCCAGAATCCTCCATCCATACGGTTCTTGCTTTAGCATGTTTTTCAGATATTGATAACGAGTACTCCTCGGGCATAAATTCATCATCGCGTCCGAAGATAAGCATAACATCACTTTTCATGGCTGATATAACCTCATTTCCATCACCGCGTTCCATCATGCCATTAAGTAGAGCTATAATGCCTTCATCTTCAGTCATCATAACTTGTTCGCTCATTTCACGTATTGTCTCACTCATTACCTTACGATTTTTTTTCGCGATACTCTTACCCGGGTTAATCGTTGCAAGTAGCTCCTTACGTCCCGAACGTATTACCTCTATCTCTCTCTTGCGGTTTTCACCTCTTTCAGGGGTATCGCCATCGGGGGTAGAGTGGTGAAGTATCAGTTTTTCCACTATTTCAGGGTACTTTCGTTTTAGAGCAATAGCAAAGTAGCCACCCATTGAATGACCCATAACAGATATTTTTGAGACATTAATTTTATCTAATAGTGCTTTGATGGTATCTGCTATGAACTCTGTCGTATGAATTTCTCCCTTAACTTCAGATATGCCATGCCCCGGGATATCAAGTGCAATAACTCGATAATATTTTGTAAGTAGTGGCAAAATGAACTCCCACGACTCAATACTTTCTAAATATCCATGTAGTAGAAGTAGAGTTTTGTCGCCTTTTTCACTGTCGAAATACCTAAAAGCAGTCTCATTTGCTATCGTAAAACTTTCCATTGCTAAATTCTTATTAATCCACTAAATACCATATCCGCGCCACCAGTAAGATATACATTCTTAAAATATTTATCAAATGTAATGGTTAGCTCTCCACCTCTTGTTATAACTTTTGTTGACAGAGTATTAATTCTTCCGCTATTATATGCTGCTATTGCTGCAGCCACTGAACCAGTACCGCAAGCGAGAGTCTCTTCCTCAACCCCCTTTTCATAGGTTCGGATATATAAAATCCCCCGCTTTATGGTTACAAAGTTTGCATTAACACCCCCTATATCCACAAATCGACTGTCGTAACGTATATCCGCTCCCTCTTGCTCAATATTTAGTTCATCAACATTATTAACAAATTTCACATAATGCTGAACCCCCGTGTCGAGAAGATAAGAAGAGCCATCAAGGGCACTAATCATATCAACATCTTTCATTTTTACGGCAACCTCACCCTTACAACCGTCATCTTTAGTGACGTTGGCGTCGTGTTCTCCATCAAGGGCGATAAATAGCTTATGTTCATTACCTATCCCTAAATGGTGTGCAAAAAGTGTTATGCATCGTGCTCCGTTACCGCACATTTCCGCCTCTGAACCATCAGAATTGAAGTATCTCATACGAAAATCATAGTTGTCGGCATTTTCAATTAGTATTACACCGTCAGCACCAACACCCTTATGCCTATCACATAAGGCAATAATATCTTTTGCCTTAAGGTTAACCTCTCCAAAAGTGTTATCTATCATAACAAAGTCGTTACCTGCCCCTTGGTATTTGTAGAATTTAATATCTTGCATAACTATTTCTTTTCTAATAAAACAACATTTTCAACATGGTGAGTGTGAGGAAACATATCTACCGGCTGTACTGCCAATACTTTATATGTGGCATCGAAAATAGCCAAATCTCTTGCTTGTGTAGCAGGATTGCAACTTACATAAACAATCCGCTTTGGTGATGCTGATAGAATAACTTCTGCAACTGATTCGTGAATTCCTGCTCGTGGAGGGTCAAGAATGATTACATCGGGAGCTCCATTGCTATTTATAAACTCCTCATTAAGAACATCTTTCATATCCCCGGCATAGAAAGTGGTGTTATCTATATCATTAATTTCGCTATTCACCTTAGCATCTTCAATAGCCTCGGGCACATACTCAACACCAATAACTTTTTTGCAATTACGAGCCACGAAATTAGCAATAGTACCCGTCCCTGTATATAGGTCATAAACAATTTCATCGCCAGTTAATCCTGCATATTCGCGAGCCACCTTATATAGGTTGTATGCCTGCTCCGAGTTGGTTTGATAGAACGATTTAGCTCCTATTTTAAAGCGTAAGCCTTCCATCTCCTCAAAGATATGGTCGTTACCACTATAGCAAATCACCTCTTGGTCGGAGTATGAGTCGTTAAGTTTGGTATTTACAATGTATAGCAGCGATGTTATCTCAGGGAAGTTATTTTTAAGATAATCCATTAGCATATCGCGTCGCTCTTTGTCCTCTTCTCCAAAAATAACTATAACCATTATATCTCCCGTTGTTGACGTGCGTATAACAAGATTACGCATTAATCCCTCGTGCGCTCGCGGGTTGTAATATGTGAAATTATTCTCTCGTGTGAACGTTGCAACGCTATTTCGTATCGCATTCGACGGGTCTCCTTGAAGATAACATTTATCTATTGCAAGTATTTTGTCGAAAGCACCGGATATGTGAAACCCTAAGGCATCACGCCATTTTCCCTCATCTTCATCTTCCAAGAAAGTATTGCGAGGAACCCATCTTTTATTAGAAAATGTGAACTCCAATTTATTGCGGTAGTACTCCTGCTTTTCTGAACCGATAATAGGTGTTATATCGGGTATCTCTATCTTTCCTATCCTACTAAGCTGATCATAAACCTGCTTTTGCTTATGTTCTAACTGTGAAGAATAGGGCATATGTTGCCATTTGCATCCTCCGCACTCCCCATAGTGAGAGCAGAAAGGCTCAATCCTATCATCTGAACGTTTTACGTAGTCTATAACGTACCCCTCCATGAATCTGCGACGCTTATTTGTTATCTGAACATTTACCACATCGCCCACAACGCACATAGGGACAAAAACCACCATTTCGTTATACTTTCCCATAGCCTTACCTTCTGCAGCTATGTCTATTATCTCTAAACCCTCAATAATCGGGTTATTTCTCTTTTTTCGTGCCATATTTTAGTTTGCCGACACCATGTCGTAGTACTCTTTTAAATCTTTAACTCTATCATCACGCTTATTCTGTCTGCCAAGTACATATAGATTACCCAATGTGTATATTGTTATCTGCATATCTCTTGTTAGGACAGGGAAATATCTCTCACTAAATGAAGTGTAGTAATTTAGGTTGCTTAAATGGTAATCCTTTATCTCTTCTAATAGCGTATCAGCCTCTTCCGTGCGGCCTAAATCATATAGATTCTGCATTAACATCTCCGAAGATGTATCATAAGGTAATTGGTAGTGAGGTATCTCTTTAAGTGCTCTATCTACCACCTCGTTAGCACGCTTAGTATCGCCCTCTTTAATGAGTTGCGCTGCAAGTCGTGAGAAGGTGAATCTTAGCTGTGATGCACTTAGGCTATTCTGTATAAATTGGTCAACATTAACTTTTGGGTCAGATATATTGCCATAAACAAACTTATTCATCAGTTTATCATATAGGTAATCGCTATCTATACGTCCTTTTTCATACCCCCTTCCTACGGTTTTAATTGGTACAATACGATATGCAATACCATCTTGCTGAAGGTAGTCATCGAGCCCAAATTTCTTAGCCGTAGGGATGTTTGTTACATATATAGGGCGTGCCCAATCGGCACTACCTAACATATCAAGGAATATATACTCTGAACGGTCGAGAGAATTTTTTCCTTTCGGTAGGTTGATGTATATGGTGTCAACCATTAGGTGTGCATCTTCCGGTTTTACGATACCGCTCTTTAACGCATTCTCTTTATTTACAGGTATTGCGATTCGCCTTGTAGGGATTATCTCCTCACCTGGCTCTAAACCATACCTTTGAGTGAATAGGTTACGTTTCGTCTGCGAATTATCTGCAATAAAGTCTAAAAGCTCTTGTATAGTGTACTCTGGAACCAACTCTGCAATACGCATATAGTCGTTATTCTTATAGTAAACTCGTTTTGGAATAGTTAGTTTTATTGGTGCAGCATCATTTGTGCGGTCTTTCATCTGGTGGGTGTACCAGTCACTTGCTAAGTAGCTGATATTACTTATCTTGACATCCGTACGAACACCCTCCACCTCTTGATTGTACCAAAGCGGAAACGAGTCGTTATCTCCATACGGGAGTATTATGGAGTTTGGAAGTGTTGACTCAAGGTAGTTAACGCCAATATCACGTGCGAAATATCTACCTCTGCGGTCATGGTCGTCCCAGTTTTCTGCAAGAAGTATAACAGGTATTGTTAATGATACCGCTGTAGCCGCGATAGCTCGTATTTTGTTGCTATTTAACTGCTTAATTTTTGATAAAATATCATATACCCATAGCAGTCCCAAGCCTATCCATATAGAGAAGGCATAGAAAGAACCTGCGTAGGCGTAATCCCTCTCGCGTGGCTGATTTGGCGTCTGATTAAGGTACAGTATTATAGCTATTCCGGTCATAAGGAATAGGAACATAACAATATTGAAGTTATCTTTATCTCGCTTTAGCTGGAAAAAGATACCTGCTAAGCCTAATAGGAAAGGCAGGAAATAGTAGTGGTTACGTCCTCTATTTTCTTTAAGGTGGTCAGGTATGTTATCAACATTCCCAAGATGCATCTTATCAATAAAGTCAATACCCGACATCCAATTTCCATAGAGTACACCTCCATCGCTTTGAATATCATTCTGACGCCCAACGAAGTTCCAAAGGAAGTATCTCCAGTACATATGGTTTAGCTGGTAGTTAAAGAAATATTGTAAGTTCTCGCTGAAAGTAGGGATATTTACTACGCCTTGCTTCGTGTTGACATTACGCCCTTTTATCCTAACCCACGATTTATACTGCTCTTCATAGCCGTCGCTGTATAGACGAGGGAATAGTGTTGTTGTCCCCTCTGCATACTTGATACTTTTAGCATCTGGTATTTCGCGGAAGATATATTTTTTTTGTTCACTATCGTAATAGTAATCTTTTTTTGTGTCGTAGTCAACCATAGGTGATGAGTAGTACTGACCCGTTACCAGCGGCGTATTACCATACTGCTCACGTCCCAAGAGTGCTATTAACTGGTATGGATCGCTCGGAGCATTACTGTTCATAGGAGGGTTCGCCATTGAACGTATCACAACAGATGCATAACTACTATATCCCATAATTATTACCGTGCCACATAGTAGGATTGTGTTGAGAACAACCTTTCCTTTTTTGTGTGTATAGTAGATAGCATATCCAAGAGCACCTAAAAGGAGTAGGAAGAATAGCATAAATCCAATATTTACAGGTAGTCCAAAGGTGTTCACAGCTACTCTGTCGAAGTATGCTCCTATTGTAGGTATTTTTCCAATAATACCAAACAGTACAAATCCTAATATCACTATTGATAATCCAAAAACTTTCCACCACATTAAGCGACTTCTACTTCGTACTTTGCGGTAGTAGTATACAAGTACCAAAGCCGGTATCGCAAGAAGGTTAAGAAGGTGGATGCCTATTGAAAGACCTATCAAATAGGATACAAGTATTATCCATCTGGTGGCATGTGGACTATCTGCCTCATTTTCCCATCGTAGCATCGCCCAAAAAACAAGCGCAGTGAAGAGCGATGATTGGGCATAAACCTCCCCTTCGATAGCGGAAAACCAGAATGTGTATGTGAATGCATATGCTAATGAACCTATAAAAGCAGCAGCAAAAGATAGTTTACTCTCGAAAATAGTTACAGTATCAAGACGTTTGCCTTGCAGACGCATTGCAAGGTGAGCAATGGTCCAAAAAAGAAACGCTATTGTTAAACCACTCGCCATAGCCGACGCTGTATTTACCATCATTGCCACCGATGATGGAGATGGCGCGAACATAGTGAAAATGCGATTAAGCATCATGAACAAAGGTGCCCCGGGTGGGTGCCCAACCTCTAATTTATAGGATGTCGCGATGAACTCACTACAATCCCATAAACTTGCCGTTGGCTCCATGGTTATGAGATAGACAATAAATGAAACGGCAAAAACAAGCCAGCCGCCAATAAGATTAATACGCTTAAAATAACTCAAATTTTTAAAATATTCTTTAAAAAAATTCATAATTTATATTTATTTATTTAATGATTACACCTTTCTCAAGATGCAAATATACGAATAAAATATTAATTATACGAATTATTTTGCCTCACGCCGGCAGGGCGGTCTTCCAGACCGGTGCTTGGACGCGAGGCGTGTTATAGGGGAGTTCTAATAATTGCCCAAGAGCAATTATTAGAACTCCCCTATATTTATTATTTAGTATAATAGAAATATCGAAAAAAATAGTTACTTTTGCACTATGATAGATAGAGCAACAATAGATAGAATATACCAAACAGCTAATATAGTTGAAGTTATAAGTGATTTCATCTCCTTACAAAAAAAGGGGACGAACTATCAGGCGTGTTGCCCTTTTCATGGGGAAAAAACTCCGTCTTTCGTGGTCTCGCCCTCTAGAGGCATATATAAATGCTTTGGATGTGGGAAAGGAGGTAATGCCATATCGTTTGTTATGGAGCATGAAGGTTATACATTTGTTGAAGCTCTTAAATATGTTGCTAATAAGTATGGTATTGAGGTTGAAGAGAAAGAGTTGACCGAAGAGCAGAAAGTTGCCATTACTGAGCGCGAAAGTATGATGCAGGTTACTGCCTATGCTGATAATTTTTTTAAAGATAAGCTATTAAACAGTAGCGAGGGGCGTAATGTAGCACTTTCATATCTGCGCGAAAGAGAGATAACAGACCTATCTATAGAGAAATTTCAACTTGGATATTGCCCCAGTGATGGTGATATACTTAGTAGGAGCGCCATTGAACAGGGATATAAAGAGCAACATCTTATTGATACGGGGCTTACGATAAAACGCGAGCGAGGTGGATATTATGACCGCTTTGCAGGGCGTGTTATTTTCCCCATTCAATCGATAAGTGGTAGGGTGATTGGCTTTGGAGGACGTACGTTAGCAACAGATAAGAAAATAGCCAAATATCTTAATTCTCCTGAAAGTGAGATATATCATAAAAGTGGCTCATTATATGGTATCTTTCAAGCTAAAAATGCTATTTCTAAGCATAATAAGTGTATATTGGTTGAAGGGTATACCGATGTTATATCTATGCATCAAGCAGGTATAGAGAATGTTGTGGCATCATCTGGAACATCGTTGACAGAGGATCAGATAAAGCTGATAAGGCGTTTTACAAACAATATTACAATAATATATGATGGTGATAGTGCCGGTGTAAAGGCATCTATGCGTGGTATTAATATGGTTCTTCGTGAAGGGCTAAATGTGCGTATTGTTGCTTTGCCAGAGGGTGAGGATCCTGATACCTTTGCCAAGAGTCGCCCATCAAACGAAACAGCTGATTATATATTTGACCACGAAGAGGATTTCATATCATTTAAAGCAAAATTATTACTGCATGAGGTGAAAAACGATCCAATAGCCAAGGCTGGAGCGATAAAAGATATGGTTGAGTCAATAGCAGTAGTAGAAGATGAAATATTACGCGGAGAGTATATAAAAGAGTGTAGTCGGATAATGGATATCGACGATCAAACTCTGTTGCGTGAGACTACAAGGTATAGGGTGTCAGCAAAAGGAGGTCGTGAGGCTATGGAGTTTTATCGTAACACGCGTCGCGAGCAGTTAAATATTGCACCACCTCAATCAACATCTACTGCACCAACAAGGCGTAATAACGCAAAAGCACTCTTTGAGATGGAAAAAGAGTTAATAACATATCTGTTAAAGCAGGGTGGAGATAATTTTCGCTTTGTTATGCCAAGCAGGGAGGTTGTTGAACTCAATATAGCAGAGGTTATTATTGAAGAGATGGAGATTGATGATTTAGCATTTGTATCACCTCTTTTTGATACGATATTTAATGAGTATAAGAGGCTAAAAAACGAAGGTGCAGAGATTTCATTGAATGATTTTATAAATTATCCAGATCCCAACGTGTGTGATTTCGTGGTTAACATAATATCGCAAGAGGATATTTATAGGCATAGTAAGATATGGGAAAGACATAGTAAGGTGGCTGCATCAGGCATTAATCTTTCGGATGCCATACCTAAATGTATTGCTTTATACAAACTTAAACGATTAGAATGTTTAATATCAGAACGTAAGGAGAGCCTTAAGAGTGTCGGTGCTGATTATATGGGTATAATTAAAGAGATTTCAGCCCTTAATGAGAGTCGTAAAGAGGTGTGTAATAAGTATGAGAGAATCTTATGATATTTGCAACAGTTATATTGCCTAAAAGTCTACCATATAATTTGACATACAGGGTGCCTGAAGTGATGGAGCGCGATATAAATATCGGGGCGCGTGTTATTGTGTCGTTAGTGAATGATACTGAACAAGTTGCTACGGTGATTAATATACTTAAAGACGATAATGCAAAAGAGTTTTATAGAGTAATGAATGAAAAGGGTAGTGTAGTTCGTGAAATAATCTCTATAATTGATAATAAAAGTATTGTTAGTGAAAGCCAAATAAAACCTTTCGAATGGCTATCTAATTACTATATGTGTAACATGGGGGAGGTGTATAGGCATTTTCTCCCCGTTGATATACGAAAGGGTATTTTAAAAAATATAAGAAAAAGTAAGAAAGAAGATATTGAAATTTTATTACAACCCCAATCGCCAGAGTATAGTAAAGAGATTGAGGATTTATCAAGTAAACCACTTCTTATTGTTAATAATAATAGAGATATTTTTGTTGAAAATGTTTTAGATATTGCCTCTAAGGTATTAATGGATGGGGGACAAATGATTATTCTCACCGATGAAGAGGATTTCTACCTTGATACTTTACGAGAGGTTTTTGGTGGAAGAGTAATAAGCATATCAAATCATTATAGGGCATATAAAAGGGTTCTTAGTGGTGAATCTGTAGTGGTGGTATCAAATCGCAAAGGGTTGGGATTGCCGTTTAATAAGTTGCAATATGTAGTTGTAACCAATGAACATAGCACACAATACCGAAATGAAAATTCTCCGCGCTATAATGGGAAAGATAGTGCTATTATGTTAGCCCATATGAATGGAGCTAAAGTAATATTAGAGAGTTTTGCCCCCACGGTAGAGAGTTATTTCAATGCACAAATCAAAAAATATAATTTACTTAAAATTAACTCTACACAAAATATCGGTCATAAGTTACATCTTATAGGTAAGTATAGCGTTGCCGTCAAGGAGCGAAAAGTATATGGAAATATACCGCAAGTGAGATATTTTAGTAAATTGCTATTGGAAAAGATAGGGCATAGTGATAAAACACTATTATTTCATAATAGAAGGGGGTATAATCGGTTTCTCTTATGTGATGAGTGTGGATGGTTATACCGATGCGATCACTGTAATGTGTCAATGACCTATCATCAATCAAAAGGGCGGTTTGTATGTCATTATTGTAATAGTTATAAGCCTACAATTAATAGCTGTGGGGAGTGTGGTTCCAGTAGCGTTAAATTATATGGTATAGGAAGTGAAAATATTGAACAAAGTATTAAAAAGCATTTTTCAGATATCCCCATATATAGAATAGATAGTGATTCAATAGATGGAAAGGATAATATAAAAGAGATTATAAAAAATATATCTGATAGTTCAAGATGTATAGTCGTAGGAACCGCTTTAACGACAAGCGTATTACACGGGATTAGTTTTGATACCATTGGAGTAATAGATGCTGACACATTAATTAATATTGATGATTTTAGAGCAGAAGAGAGAGCATATAGAAGGCTCTATTCATTATGTGATAAAAGTCCCAATGGAGATATAGTGATACAGATAACAGATATATCAAAACCACTATTTAAAGATATTGAAAATGGTGATTATGATGCATTATACGACAGAGAGATAGATGTAAGATATCGATTCAACTATCCTCCATTTAGCAGAATGACTCGGATAACTTTAAAGCATAAAAAAGAGGAGACCCTCGAAAGGATATCCTCTAATCTATATGAAGAGTTGCAAAAAATAGACAATATTGATGTGTCTGAACCCATAACACCTTATATCGACAAAATTCGCGATGAGTATATATCGCTGATAAATATTAAGTTCGATAGAAAAGGGGCTAAAATGAACAAAGCCAAAGATTATG
>CAYIZU010000055.1:0-11190 GCA_964367795.1 uncultured Rikenellaceae bacterium
CATCACAAGTGTTAAAATTACTCTTTTCATTAATTTAAATTTTATATTTATAAATTAGAAGTGCCAACTATTGCATCTCCTCCCTTTTTAATACATCTCTTAAAACATCATCGTAGTTAGGCCCACCCTTGAAATGCTTAACGTAGTTTAAAAGGCTACGCATCTTCTCGGTATTCTCTTTATGCTTTTTATGTAACTCCTTAAGGCAGTATAGCGAAATCCATGAGTGGCTATTATTACTCATAAAAGTCTCCATCGCTATATCTTTATCGCTTTCTGTTTTACATTCTGATAACGTTTTCAATAGTCTCATATACTCTTTGTGTGAACCCGATGAGGTTACAACAGAGTTTTGAATATCTTTTATATCTCCCTTAATGGTAATTCTTCCGCTTTGAAGAGCTACATAAAATACCTTATCGCCTATACTCATTTTAAAAGGGGCAGGGTATGTGCCCACGCTCTCTAATTTAAACTTACCACCTTTAGCTGTCGCAGTGGCAAACACTTTGTTATCATCTAAGCGGGTAATGGTTATTTTTGACTCATTCGCACCTTTTATCTCTCCCACAATAGTCATCTTATTAGCCACCGTTCGTGCTGATTGCATCTGTGCGTTTGCAGAGATGCTGCAAATAAGTGTGGCAATAATAACCATTAAAAATTTAAATTTTTTCATAATTTTTTTTGTTAAGGGAAGCCCTTTTTATGAGCTCCCCTTTTTAGTTTTACATTAGTTAGATAGTGGAGCAACGTAGATCATATCTACTATCTTTCCATAACCTGTTGCCTCAACTTTTGTTGCAGTGTCGATAATACCAGATATAGCGTTGAAGTTATATTGATATATCTTACCTTCACCAGCACTGTTATAGGTAGCAATATAAAGTATTAGAGCATCTAAATCAGATTCTTCGTTTCTGAAGATATAAAGTTTAGATATTGTCTCGTCACTTGATATATTTAATCCACCCTCTTTTTCGCTTCCATCAACAGTGTTAAGTGTGTATACTTTATTGCCCTCACTGTAGAACATATAGTTACCACGTACTCCATATGCAAATTGTGAAGTAGCCGTTGCGTTAGCAAGAGGGAAAATATCTAATACTTCCAAAACAGTATTGCTATTATCATCCGTATCAAAATTGTTCATCTTCACACAGAACATATTTTCAGATGCATCTTTCGATGGAGCAAGAGTTGTCTCTGCATTACTAAAGCCGAAGTGTACTGGTTCAAGTGTCTCTGCTGTAGCAGCATCTGCACCTGTTAACAGAGCCGGTGTTGGATAGTAGTATGATGACCACCAAGACGATATAACCCCGAAACCCCCAGAGTGAAGTTTTTCATATCTGTTCATCATCTTATTATACGCAACATGTGCTCCACCAGCATGGTCGATGGCGATATATGGTACATATTCACCTTTAAATTGATTCTCCGGTGTAGTGTTAGGTCTGTTATCCACCTGTCTGAAACCTTTACTGTCGCCGAAGAAACCTCCTTGAGTATTAGCGTAAAGCTTATTATCAACAATCAAGTATGCTCCTGCGTAGTATGAGCCAAACTGTTTAACAGTGAACTCATTTGGTAGTAGTGGTACTGCTGTCTCATGGAACACATCAGAGATGCCTCCGCCAGTGTTCTCAAGCTCAATATTTGTTCTTGTTAGGTGTCCTTTACCTCCGATGTAGAAATCAAAGTTCGTTTTATATACAGCAGCAGTATTTTCATAAATAAATGTTGGTTCAATTAACTTCTCACCATCGTTTACTAAAGAGAAAATGTCACTACTTTGCTTAATACCTGATGTTGTGTACTTGTCAATAGCTACTGTTTTAAGTGCAGAAATATCACCTAATCCATTTTTTTCGTCAAGGATAATCAATCCGTAAAGAGCCTCAACAACTGTTGGTAATTTAAAGTATTGAACATACTTAGGATTTTTCTTATCCGTAATACGTAACCTTATGTTATACTTATTAGGAGAGTGACTAACATTGTATGTTAAGTTCTTATCTGTTCCTAAAGTGTCCGCTGGAATTGGAGTACCACTAGTTAGATCCTGTGATTCAAGGTTTATTATCCATAAATACTCAGGTTCAATAGAAGCATCTATATCAACATTAGGAGTGATAATAATCTCGTCACCCATAGCAGTAAGAATATACTCATCATCAATCAACTCGTTATCTATACCGTTAATTGTGAAATCAAAATTTGTTACTGTCATTTCTGGTAACTCTACGTAGTCGTAGTTACCATCATCTTTCACACAACCAATAGCTAAAAGTACTGGAAGAGAAAGAAGTGCTAAATATTTAAAAAATCGTTTCATATATTTTCTATTTTTTAAAGTTCCCATTACTCAAAAGAGTATATTGCTTCATTATCTTGTCCCTCAACAACGCCTTCAGGATTTGTTACTGTTACACGCAAAACATTCTCGCGTGCTTTGTCTGCGTCGGTTGTTGGTTTGATAAGTGTTATAACGCTGTCTTGCTCAACATCGCCGGCTTTAATAACAATCTCCTTAGGTAATGAATTCATTATCTCGTCACTTATATCACCTGAATAGTTTAGCTTATAAGTCATGTTCTTATCCATTGAGACACCAGAAATGCGCACTCTTATACGAGCCTCTTCTGCATAGTTATCATAGTGTATTGAATCGGCTTCATACAACTCACCATAAGTGTTATATCCTGTAACATACACATTTGATGCGTGTGGTCCGCTGTATAATGGTATCTCGCTCTTTTGACAAGCTACAAAAGCGATTATGGCAAAAGTTGCTAAAAATATTTTTTTCATATCTTTTCAATTTTAATTATTAACTACTGTGGGCGTGGTCTACCTCCAAAATCAATCTCATCCTGCGGCATAGGTATAACATACTTAACGTCTGTATTGCCACCTATATCTGCGCTATTTTGACGCTTGTAGAAATAGAATAGTTGTCCTTCACCAATAAACTCTTTTTTATACTCTGCTTGAAGAGCTTGAACAACAGTTTTTCCAACAGTTAAATCGTCAACGATACCTCTATTATTCGACACTGTTTTTACATAACTCATATCATCATCGCACTCTGCTACGATATAATACATCTCAGAAATACGTATCATAGGCATGCGTCTTAGCATATGGATATTATCAACACCAGTTGTCTCTTCTGGTTGGTTGAACTTAGTTGTATAGCTTTCTGCATTAACAAATTGTGCTCTATAGTCGGTTGTTACACCATCAAAGCTTGCATCTATTAGAGGTAGTTGCTTATCTGTTGTAGGAGAGATAAAGTAACCGCCAATAATCTCTAACATATTTCTTACATTAAGCGCGAATATATGCTCTGTTGAGAATGTTCTATCACGTTCAGCATCGTTAGTTGTTGAGATAGCTTCGGAAGTAATCCAAGGGAATAATCCTTTATTCTGTTGTGCATTTATCACCTCCATGGCAGCTGTTTTTGCCTCTGTCTTATTATTTCCATATAGTGCCATTCTTGCCTTTAGGGCAACTGCGCCATAATAGTTAAGGTGATAGTGACGGTTCTTGAAGTATAGGTCATCCATCTCCTTACTAGTATATATTGGATCTAATTTTAACAGTTCAATAGCATCGTTTATATCCTTCATTAAAGCCTCCATAAACTTCTCATTAGTGATAGATAGAGTGGTATTCCTATCAAACTCCTTAACATAAGGTAGGGTAGCCACATCGGTATTTACACCAGTGAATGTATAAGGCGAGTACAATCTTAGCATATCAAAATGTATATATGCACGTAGAGCAAGAGCCTCTCCTTTAACCATAGAGTATGCCTCTTCTGAACGGAATACATTTTTATTAACATCTATAAATGCTAATAGGTCGTTAATGTTTGCAATAGTAAAAAATGCTTGCTTCCATATGTTATCAAACTTTGCAACTGCATCTCCATCTTCAAAATCATATTTAGACATTGTTAAATGCTCGTGAAACTGACCAGTTACATTATACTCTCCACCAAGAACGCTAACTGCCGCAAAAGTTACCTCCGTGCCATACAGCTTAGTATCCACCATTGCAGTGTATATTCCTGAAAGAGCTGATTTAAATCCATCTTCGGTAGAGAAAAGCTCTTCTGCCGCCTCTTGATTCGAAGGCTTAACATTTAGCCATTCGTTACAAGAGGTGGTTAGTGTTGTCGCAGCAAGGGCGATAACAACTAATGATTTTCTTATTATTCTTCTTATTTTCATAATATATCCTCCTAATTAGAATGTTGCTTGAACAGTAAATATAAACGACTTAGCATATGGGTATAGTATACCACGCTCGATATCTACAGTAGAGAATCTTATTAGATCCGTCATAGATAATTGAACTCTTAGCCTTTCAAGATACTTATTACTCTTAATGAAAGCACTGTTACGGAAATCGTATCCTATATTTAGAGTACTTAGTGATAATTCGTTATGGTCTTGAATGAAACGCGATGTTGGTTTTACATAGTTGTAATATTGATCAATCGTTCCAAATGGCGCAGCAACACCAGGTGTTTGCCATCTACCTTCAAGAACACGGCGGTCTACATTATAACGAGTATCTGCAGTCTCAACTTTTTCTACTAAAGTGCTATTATATATCTGTCCTCCAAAGTTATACGCAAATATCGTATTTAGAGTGAAACCTTTGTAATCTAAGTTAAATCCAAAAGTACCACGTGCTTTAGGTAGTTTGTCACCAAGAGGTTGCATATAATCAATATCATACTCATAAGTTGTTGTACCATCAGGACGAACGAATATCTCTTTACCATTACTTGGATCTATACCTAACGAAGGAACCGCCCATATCGCATCTATTGATACACCTTCTGCATATAAAACTTTCGGACGAGATACCAACGCATGATCGGTAGTTAAGTCGTTACCTTCTGGATCGAAATCCTCTTTTGTTGCGTCGTTTATCGACTGAAGAGCATCGTTAATCTCCGTTAGTACATTCTTATTAGCTGCTATGTTACCAAAAACAGATAAGAATACATCATTTGCATTGTTTGATATAACGTTATAGCTTATTTTTGCCTCAAAACCGCTGTTTTTAGAGCTACCTAAGTTATCCATGAACGTCTCGAAACCAATAGATGGTGCCGCTGTTATAGGAGTTAATAAGTCAGTTGTATTTTTAACATAGTAGTCAAATGATACATTAAACTTATTGTTAAGTAGGGTAGCGTCGAAACCAATATTTTGGTCTTCGGTTAGCTGCCAACTTAAATCTGGATTATACATTGATAGTAGGTATGCTCCAAAATAGTTGTCATATAGTGTCTCATCATAGAATGAGTATGTTGCTATTGCCTGATAAGACTTGAAGTTTTGTGAACCCGTGTAACCAAATGAACCGCGTAGTTTAAATCTGTCAATCCACTCAATGTTCTTCATGAATTTTTCGTTATGAACATTCCAGCCGGCTCCAACACTCCAGAAGTGTCCCCAACGGCTATTTGCACCATATAGTGAAGATGCGTTAGCACGGTAGTTGGCATCAAATAGGAAACGATTATCAAACGAGTAGTTTACTGAGGCTATAATACCTATCTCTCTAACTGTTTCGTCAGAACCATAAGGAGATGCTTCTTCTTGGTAAGAACGAGCTTGTGTTATCTCAGTAGCACCCTCATAGAATCCTCTACCTTCAAAATTTTGGAATGATGTCTTCTCTGTACTTATGCTATACTGCGCATTTGCAAAGATAAGGTGCTTATCAAGTTGCTTAGAGTAGTTTAGTGTAATGTCAGAAGATAACTTATTAAGTGAATTTATTTGTAATCTATATAAACCTCTCATAAGATATGCATCCTCTGCATCATCAGGTTCAACACTTGCAAAGTTATATTCCGAGTTAGGTGTTAACGTTGAATATGTTGCAGGATAGAATACATCCATCTGTCCTTCGCGTTTTGTGATACCTAAACGTCCAATTAACTTGAAATCCTCAATAGGTGTATACTCTATATAGAAATTGTTGGTCAATTCATTATAGTTACTTGTGTTCTTATAGCCAGATGCAGCATTATACATAGGATTGTAAATGTCATATGAGTTACCACCTTGGAAGCTATCATATTCTCCTAACATCTTAGTTACATTTCCATTCTCATCGTAAGGTTTCCAGTAAGGAGCTATCTTAGTATAATCCTCAAATGAACCATATGGTGATTCAATAGCTCTATTCTCTCTATATGTGAATTGCTCTTTAAATATTAAGTTTTTATAGCGGTATTGTAGATTAACACCTCCGTCGAAAGTATTTCTATCAGAACCTTTCATAACACCGGCTATGTTGTTTACACCAACATTAACACTATAACGGAAAACCTCGTCACCACCTTCAAGAGTTAATGAGTGCTTATGACCGAATCCAACACGTGTAGGCTGTGCCAACCAATCTGTATCAACACCACTTAATATGTCGCGCTGAATAGCAGCATACTCTTCATTAAGAACTGCTTGATATTCAGGACTTGTTGATGTATACCAACCCGCTGCCTTACGTATCTCAAGATACTCTTGTGCATTGGCAAGGTTATAATCTCCAAGTGCTGGAGCTTGTATGTTTAGGTCTCCTCTATATGAAACGCGTAACTCACCAACGGCAGGAGCCAGAGTCTCAATAACAACAACTCCATTTGCACCTTTTGCTCCGTAGATAGCCTTAGCTGTAGCATCTTTTAGTAGTGTTACCGATGCTACACGGTTCATATCCATATCTAACACTGTTTCAAGAGTAGCTTCAAAGCCATCAACAACGAATAGCGGTTGATTAGGACTCGTTGTGTAGTTATCCTTCATATCAGAGAAAGACGAAGCACCACGCATCTGAATATCAGGCAGCGCGTTAGGGTTTGAACCCATTTCGTTATTTGTCAATATGTTGAACGCAGGGTCTATGCTACCTAAAGCATTTATTATATTTAGGCTACCTGTACGCTCTAATTCCTCCTTTTTGATAGTTGTAGTAGCTCCGGAATAGGTATTTTGATTACGAGTGAAGACCCCCGTAACAACCACCTCTTCCATATCTACTATATCGGCTGCCATAATGATAACTATCTCCTTCTTGTCAATAGTTACGGTTGCCTCTTTATACGCTGTTGACGATATTGTTATCTTATTTCCGATACGTGCTTTAATGATAAAGTCACCATTTTCATCTGTGATAGCACCATCACTTGTACCATCTATTATAACAGTTGCTCCAACAACTGGTTTTCCATCCGCGGCTAAAACTCTTCCTTTTATATCAATCTTTTCCGATTGCTGTATAAGCGAAGGAGATATACGATTAACTATGAGTATTTTATCGTCGTTTACCCTAAAATCGTAGTTGGTCTCTTTAAGAAACTCTTGAAGTGTACTCTCAACGGATTGGTTTTTACTGCTAATAGAGTACTCATTGTTTTTGTTGATGATAACATCATTTTTGATAGAATATTGAGCGTCTGCTTCCTTGCATATTGCAACCATAATATCGGCGAATGTGCCCTTGGTCACCTCAACATTTATCTTTTTTCCTAAAATTTGCTGTATATACGCAGCATTGTTAGCATAGGTTACAGGCACGAGCACTACGTTAAGTAGAGCAACAGCTAATAGTGCTGTTAGGTACTTAACACCTTTGCTTTTAGTGGGTACATTAAGTGTCATTTTTAATCTGTTTTAATTTATACTTGGTTTGGGATTTATATCCCGTTAAATATCCATAATACTAACCCCTCCTTGAAAGGTTAACAGTTATTTAGTTTTTCTTCTCTATCTTATATTTTCCACCTCCTTCATTAATGAATATTATATCGTTTGACAATTCTAATAATTTAAATACATCCTTTTTATCTACTCCTCGACGTGAATAAAGTGATACTTTCATATTTTTATTTATATCACTTGATAATGTAATATCAATATCATACCATCGAGATATATCTCTTAAAACATCGCATAACTGACTTTCCCTATAATCAAATTCGTTATTCATCCAACCTAAATGACTCTTGATATTGACCTCTTCGATTTTATAATCTCCGGCTGGCTTGCTAGTAAATAGTTGGTTTGGTTTCATAATAACCTCCCTACTACCCATATTCACACCAACTTCTCCCTCAACTAACACTGTTGTTACTTCACCGTTAAACTCATTTATATTAAACTCTGTTCCATATACCTTAATGTCGACGCTATTAATTTTAACATTAAATGGCTTATCCGATTTTTTTACTTTGAAATATGCCTCCCCTGTTAACTCAACATCTCTACTTTCCCCTATGAATTCAGAAGGAAACTTAAGTACACTTTGTGAGTTTATTATAACCTCTGTACCATCAGGAAGGACAACGCTTTGCATAAATCCAGTTGGAACGATTATCTTTAATTGCTTAGTCTCTACTTTATTGTTATTTTCCTTAATACTATAATCCACTTTTTTGTTAATAATTAATTCCTCAACATGCTTATCATCGCCCTCTTCTACAATTACAGGCTTACTATATCCATCTACTGGCTCTGTCACATCAGCGATAAAATGAGTTCGAGCTTCATTTTTATCCGTAGTATAGTAAACAGTAAATGCAATAGCCAATGCAGCGGCAGCAGTCAAAGCTTTTATTAGTTTTATTCTTAGTTTATTCTTTCTCTCATAGTTGTCAATTTTATTAAATAACGCGGCTTTATTGCGATTATTATAAGCATTGTTCATTAGGGATAGTGATTCAGTTACTTTTATAGGGTCACTTAACTCCTCAACAATAGCTTTTATATTATCATTTTTATAATGTTCACTATTTATAGTGTCATCTTTTTCTCCAAGCAATACATCACTAATCTTTCTTGTTATGTCGTATGCCTTATCTAACATGTTTCTCATAGTATAAATTCTGTTTTTTTATCTCTGTCTATATATATACAATTAACCACTGCCAAAAAGTTACTATTCATGTTGTGATTTTTTTTTAAAAAAAAAGTTGTTTTTCTGAAAAAAATATTACTTTTGTACGGAATAAATGATTAAGCAGAATATGGAGCATTTGAATAGCATATCTGTAACAGAGTTGGTTAGCTTGTTTAATAAGCGTGACCGAGATGCTTTTGGCGATATATATGACCAGCTATATAGTCAGTTATTTATTTTCACGGAATCTCTTTTTAAAAATACAAGTATTGATCCGCAAGATGTTATTCAGGATGCTTTTGTAACGTTATGGGGAAGAAAAAATCTTAAGTTCGATAGTTTAAGTGATATTAAAGGATATCTGTACGTGTCAATACGCAATAGGTTTAAGGTGCACTATAATCATATGAAAGTAGAACATAAAGTGCATGGAGATATTCTTAGGAATGAGGATTTTTATATTGAGAAGGCTGCGCGAGCCGAGGTTTATTCTTATGTTGGTAATGTTTTAAAATTGTTGCCTGAGGAGTGTGCTAATGTTTTCAAATTATTTTTAGATGGGTATAGTATTAAGGAGATAGCCGAAATGACAGGAAAGAAACAGAGTACAATATATAATCAAAAAAATCAGGCTGTATCTGCTATACGAAAAAGGTTGACAAAAGATCAGTTGATATCTTTTGCTATCCTTTTCCCAATTTAATTAAGGGTATAAAACAAAAATCATTCCAAAGGTTAAATGTTTGATTATCAGTTCGATAAGCCTTTTTTAAGGGTCGGCTATTTAAATACTTTTTTAGATTCTCTACGTTAATTATGGTGTTCGAGCAACATGTAAGAAATTTTGGAAGATTATATTGCGAAAGATGTGGAATCATTGAGAAAAATCTATCAATACTAACGTTTAGATATTTCAGTTTGTCTAATAATGGGGTCAGTGCAAATTGTCGGTGGAGTGTATGAAGGTTTTTCTCAAAATCACTTCATCTTCGGCACCTTTCCCACACTCAAGTCACTTGGCTGTGCTAATAACTGGATTGCAACTTCAATCCCTAATATTTTGATGTACGTTTAGTGCATCAAAATATTAGTATAACGGTATTGTCTCAACCTCACGACCGCAAGGTCGCTCCGGTGTTAGAGTGCGTAAAACGCACCAAAGCTAAAGCAATTTAGAAAAAAGCGGACATCCTACTAGCTATCTAAAATTAGATATTAAGTCTCTCTCCACTGGAAATTTTCATTGAGCGTAATAATGCAGCATGTTCAAGCAGTTCGATTACCTCATTCTTGTCGATTGCATTATCATTGCTAATTTTTTCCAGTAACACAGATTTAAACTCTTTGAATTTACTAACCATCAGTTCATAGCGTTTAAGAAATAGTTCATTTTTACTATTCATTCTATCTACTTCTATTTTTAATGCCCAAATAATTTCTCTAAATCGGAAGTAGTTATAAGCATTGCCCTCAAAAGGTTCTAAGCTATTCTGTAAGGCAAATGGAAAAGAATTTATGTTTTCTATTGATTGCTAATATCCTCCCTTATAATTTTAAGCATCCCTAATATGTATGCAGGGTACAGTGGATCATTTGTGGTGGTGTTAATGTGTTTTGTTTGTTTCATAGTTAAAAAATGAGTATTAAACAATCGGGAAATAAGAAATAAGCAAGGGTAGTTCCGCATGTCCCGGTTGATAAACATCAATAACGACGGTTGTGGACGCATTAACTCTTCCACACGGGGTTACGAAACCACCTCATGTGAAAACGGATATTAAACATAAAATATGCCAATATCAATACCTCTACGATGGGTTCATACCCGTTGCTATCTAAATGTTTATCGCTGCAAAGGTATATATTATTTTTTAATTGGCGTAAAAAATAGCTCTCAAATTCAGGTTAAAAATAAAAAAAACAAAAAAATATTTGTGGAATAGAAAAAAAAGACGTATATTTGCAGTCGAAATGATAGGAAGGGGGGAGGTTTTTCCCCCTTCTTTATGTATATAACGTGAAATGCGGTGTATTGTGAAAAGTGATGTGTTAAAGAGAGCAGTAGAGGAGTTTTTATCTGACAAGGGAGTCGAGATAATAACTTTTAAGTGTATGGATGATGATGTTTATGAGGTTGAGATAGATTCATTGGCAGGTGTTACTATTGGTGAGTGTGCGGATGTTAATAGGCATATAAATACATTGTTTCCAGATGCCGATTATGAGTTAACATTTGCTACATACTCTATATTGCAA
>CAYIZU010000056.1:0-11137 GCA_964367795.1 uncultured Rikenellaceae bacterium
TCCTCCTAAATAGCACATTGTACAAGTGCATATTTTTACTTCTAACTTTCTCATAAATCGGTATGTTTACGTATCTCTTTGTTTGTTGATATTTCGTCGGTGTAAAATATAGCGGAACAATCAATATCCCATTTTTGAACAACCTCTTGTAGGGGTTTGAAAAAAGAGATATTATTAATCATAGGCACAACCACAGTTACAAATATGTATAGTGCAACTATTGATAATATTAACTTTATTACTCCGCGTGTTCTCATTAAAATTATATTTTAGCAGTAATTTCAGGGAATACAATATAGAACATAAGATATGCCATTCCCAACGTTAAAAGTATATTAAATAGCTGGCCACAGCAATAAAGTGCTATGTGTTTACCTCCTTGAATGTGTTTCCGAAACTCCGCAAAATTTGTGTTTAATCCTATTGACACAAATGCTAAACAAAATAACCAATCCTTTACATTCTTTGTAAATCCCTTTATTATACCATTATCTATTATTGCTTTTGATACTTCTATGTCAAGTGAAGAGTAAAGTATCGAAAAAATTATTGAAGCGCCTATAAAGCCTAATAAAAATTTTGGAAACCTATACCATATCTCGATAGGGCGAGGACGAGGTGCATTTTTATCTCGCTCAACCTTTAAAGTCCAGTATAGTGCAACTGCAAATGCTATGGCTCCTATCAATACATTTTGTATCATTTTTATTGTTGCAGCTACGTCCAGAGCCTTATCTCCAACAAATTTTCCTGCCGCTACCACTGCGCCTGTTGAGTCGAGAGTTCCGCCTATCCATGCTCCTCCCAATATCTCGGGCATCCCTGTTGCATTTATTATCATAGGCATTATAACCATCATAATAACGGTAAATATCATTGATAGAGCTATTGCTATTGTTAACTCCTCCTTTTTTGCTTTTGTTGCTGCTGCCGTTGCTATTGCTGCAGATACACCGCAAACCGACATATCTGCACAGATTGTCATGTTTAGTGATTTCGACTTTATCTTTAATACTCTTTGTCCGAATATGTATGTTGTGACAAGTACTATTGGGGTCACTACCCAAGCAACAAATATTCCCGGTATGCCAATAGCTAATATTTTACTCATAAGTATCTCTGCGCCTAGTATTACTAATCCTGTTTTTATAAAGTACTCACTTCTTGCAGCATGAAGTAGCCACTTTGGAACTCCAACCGTATTACTTATGATTATACCTATCAAAATCGCCCAAAAAGCATAGTTTATACCAAGATATCCAGCATCTTTTTGTGCACCCAATATAAATGCTAATACCGCAAGCGCAAATATTACGGCAAACCCCTTGAAGAACTTCCTAAATGAGCCCCCCATTAACTTATCTCCATAGGCAAAAAGAGGTCCTAAAAGCAAAAAGAGTGATACCATATATAATAGCTTACTCAATCCGTTCTCATTCGAGTATATAGAGGTTAGTGGATTTCTTTCCCATTTAGTAGGCTTCGAAACCATGTTTTTCATTGCATTTCCCATGGGTGTCGCAGCGCTGTTAACCTTTAATTTCTCGGATAATTCAGTTCTTTCATTTTGTTTTGTTTTTATCTCTTCGATATAGCTGAAGTGTATAACTGAAACTGTTATCAATATAATAAAACCTATCCAAATTGCTAAATAATCCTCCGTTCCAAATAACTTTTTCATGCTCCGCGTTATAATATAAATTTACCTCTTTCAAAGTTCAAAGTTAGCCAAAATCGGGCAACTTTAGATTGATTTGTATACATTAAATAGATATAAAGGCAAAATTAGGTATATGATATTATATATCATAGGTATTTTTACCTACTGTCAGTAATATTTAAATCTTATATTTAAGTTTATTTTTACTTAAAGACGTGTAAAAATTAACATTTTACTTGTCTATTATTTTGCGATACAGTGTTTTACATTGTTAATTTTTAATTTTAGGATGTATATAATGAGCGATAAAAATAATTTTTTAGTCATTTTTTTTGCAGAAAATTTGGTTTTTATAAAAAAAATACCTATATTTGTAGTGAATTATGAACAAGGGGGATAATTTAGTGTATTTCTTATGTTTAATATTTCACTAAATTTTAACGTAACCTAAAGTTATCTTATGGAAGAATTTGACAGAAAAAAGGGTTTTGATTTAGACGAGGTGACCGATGTTTTCTCCACCACTTTAAGGGCTGGTAAGAGAACCTATTACCTTGATGTAAAGTCAACGCTTAGAGGTGAGCACTATTTGTCGATCACCGAGTCACGAAGAAAATCAAGAGAGGGGGAAAAGAACTTCTCAAACATAAGACAGACAATCTACGTTTATCCTGAAGATTTTGAGAAATTTGCTAAAGGATTAGAGGTAACATTGGGTAAGATTAGCGAGTTGAAGGATTCGACTACCAAAAAGTCTGATGAAGGTATATTGGTAGATGTGAAAGCGGCTAATCCGACTGACTTAGAGTTCGAGTCGATTTAAGAGAGAGGTGTTGTTATTTGATGCTTATGTGGGCTTTAGTGGCGGTATTGATAGTACCGCCGCTATATTCATGCTTAAAAGTCAAGGTTATAATGTAACGGCTGTATATTTGTTGATGAGTGATTATGCATACAACGACGATGTTAAGATTAGTATTGAAAATCTAAAGGAACGTACCGATGTTGAAGTTATAATATATGATGTGCGTGAGCAGTTTAGGCGCGATGTAGTTGAGTGCTTTATTCATGATTCGCTAAACGGAGAGACACCCTCCCCGTGCGCAGTGTGTAATAGTGAGATAAAGTGGAAATACCTTTTGGAGGTGGCTGATAGTCGTGGAGGTGGATATGTTGCTACTGGTCACTACTGTCGTATAGTTGAGCATGACTCTCGTAAATATATTGCCAAAGGGATAAGTGAGGTTAAGGATCAGTCATATTATATGTGGAGTTTGTCGCAAAATATTTTATCACGTGCCTTATTTCCTTTGGGAGAGCTCACTAAGGAGCAGGTACGCCAATACATGATTAACAAGGGCTGGGGTGGGTTAGTTAAGAAGCCAGAGAGTATGGGAGTGTGTTTTTTTGAAGGGAAGAAATATTCTGAATGGTTGCTCAGTCAAGGAATCCCTATCAATAAAGGTAATGTGGTATTAGAGTGTGGAGAGGTTGTTGGCGAGCATGATGGCTATCCGCTTTATACACTGGCTCAAAAGCGTGGTTTCACTCTATATGAGAGTGATAGGAGGCTGGCTGTTATATCTATTAACAGTGAGCGCAATGAGATTGTAGTAGGAGATGCAGAAACATTAAAAAGTAGCGAAATAAGGTTACATAGATGCTATTTTCATTCTATAGATGAGGTGCTTGGTTCAGAGATACTTGAATTGAAAGTACGAGGTATTGGTCTTAATCCGGTTGGTTATTGTCGGTTGCAGATAAATAATGATTCAACCATCACCGCGACCCTTATTGATGATACTGCGTGGGCAGTAACAAAAGGTCAGCCCGTAATATTCTATATTGGTGATAGATTGGTGGGTGGGGGAATTGTTTATTAGGGAAATATTTTTCTATCTAAAAAAAAAATACTAATTTTGTGGCTGTATCATTTATTTAAGTAAGAGTATGGGATTTAGAATTGTTTTTTTAATTGTTTTGACAAATATGTTATGTTTTATGGCATATAGTCAAACTACGGTAGTAAAAGCGGAGAGGTATATAAATAAATATCAAGATATTGCTATAAGTAATATGAAAAATTTTGGTATTCCTGCAAGTATAACTATGGCTCAAGGGCTGCTCGAAAGTGGTTATGGTGAGAGTCAATTAGCATCGAAGTCGAATAATCATTTTGGCATTAAATGCAAGAGTAATTGGAAGGGGAAAAAGGTCTATCATGACGACGATGAAGCTAATGAGTGCTTTCGCAAATATGATAGTGTTGCCGATTCTTATGCGGATCATGGAGTTTTTTTAACTTCATCGCCGAGATATGCTCATCTGTTCAACCTTGATATAACAGACTATAAAGGGTGGGCGAAAGGTTTGAAGAAGGCAGGTTATGCAACTAATCCCAAATATGCCGAACTTCTTATAAGTATGATTGAGAGGTATGAACTTCATAATCTCGATAGTAGGGCAGGGCGTAAGTCACGTGTTAAGCAGATACGTGTTGCTGAAAACCGCGTAGATATTGCAACTAATTTAGACCAGATAGTGAATGACGAGGTTGCTGGAGCATATGTTCTTAATGGTCGTAAGGTGTATCGTAAGGGTAAATCTCTGTTTACCTATGCTCTACCTGGCGATACTTTTGAACGTATTGCAAATACCCTAAGAATAAGCGAGCGAAAATTAGAGCGATACAACAAAGATATTAAAAGAATAGCTTATAAAGATGTTATTTATTTAAATAATAAGCATAAGTAGGTATGGCTAAGGTGGTTATTGGCTTGTCTGGCGGTGTTGATTCGAGTGTTGCTGCATATATATTACAGCAGCAAGGCCACGAGGTTATAGGGCTCTTTATGCGTAACTGGCATGAGACTGTGGGGTCGCTTACGGGTGAATGTTCGTGGGAGGATGACCTCTTTTTTGCCGATATGGTGGCTCGTAAATTGGATATCCCTTTTCATCAGATAGATTTAAGTAAAGAGTATAGGGAGAGGGTTGTTGAGTATATGTTTCGTGAATATGAGCGAGGGCGTACTCCTAATCCCGATGTTCTATGTAATAGTGAAATAAAATTTGATGCTTTCTTAGAAGCAGCACTTCGCTTGGGAGGTGATTATGTTGCTACGGGGCACTATTGTCGTAGACGTGTTGTTGAGGTCGATGGAGAAGAACAGTATCAGCTTATTGCTGGAGTTGATGGAAATAAAGACCAAAGTTATTTTCTATGTCAGCTAACACAAGAGCAGCTTAGTCGCTCTCTTTTTCCCATTGGCGACATTGATAAACCGGAGGTGAGGCGTATAGCCGCTGAATTAGGGCTTGCTACCGCTAAACGTAAAGATTCACAAGGTATTTGTTTTGTAGGGAAGGTTGATTTGCCAATTTTTCTACAACAGAAACTATCTGCCAAAGAGGGGGATATTATAGAGATAGCACCTGATTGGAAAGGGTATGATAATCATAATGATTTTATTGCTGATGATAGAGATTTTAGTGAAAAAGAGCTACTTGGACTTTCACTGCCAATGACATATACTCCAACGGATGGATTGGTAGTTGGGCGTCATAATGGTGCACATTTTTATACTGTTGGGCAGCGTAAAGGATTGGGTGTTGGTGGAAAAAAAGAGCCTCTTTTTGTAATTGCTACTGATGTTGAACGCAATATTGTATACGTGGGGCAGGGGCAGGAGCATAGAGGTTTATATCGTAAGGCCTTATTTATAAGAGATGATGAGGTGCATTGGGTTCGTCCGTCGCTCTCGTTAGAGGTGGGTAATAAAGCCCGATATAATATGAGAATACGTTATCGTCAGCCATTACAAGGAGGATGGCTTTTTCGATGTAATGAAGGTGCATATATGCTGTTTGATACGTGGCAACGAGGTGTTACTGCTGGGCAGTTTGCCGTTTGGTATAGTGAAAATGATGAGCTTGTTGGTTCGGGTGTGATAAATATTTAGGTTATGAAAATTTTATTATTCATACTTTTTATTTTAATCTCTGTTGTCTCTTATGGTCAGGAGTTAGAGATAAAACCTAAGGTTTTTAATTTTGGAACCATTAAGGAGGTGAATGGTGTTGTAACAGCCACTTTTGAGATAAAAAATGTGGGTAAGAAACCATATATAATGAATTATAGCTACACCACTTGTGGTTGTATAGCAACTGATTTATCAAAAAAGCCGCTTATGCCGGGTAAGAGTCGTACTGTGAAGATTAACTTCGACCCTATGAAACGCCCCGGAACGATAAATAAGGAGGTGGTGCTTGTTAGTAGTAATTATAAGCAACGTGATGTTTTAAAATTATCCGGAAATGTCATACCGAGAAAGAAAAGTATTGAGGAATTATATCCTCATGAGATGATTAAGGGCGTGAAGATTTCAGACGATAGATTGCCTTTTGGTCTCGTAGCTGCAGGTAGGGAACATGCAACCTTTTTAACGATATATAACCCAACAAATAAGTCAGTGACACTATCGGCAACAACTATTGAAGGTGGATACGGTAAAGTGGAGTTGTCGGAAACGGTTTTAAAGCCTAAAAATGAGGCAATACTTGATTTTGCCTTTATGCTAGATGGCGTTGAGGAGTATGGCATAATCACCGATACAGTGTATCTAACAGTGGATGGTGAGAGATGGCGAGGTATTGCCGTGTCGGCTTTAGCTTTGTATGATATAGAAAATATTTCAGACGAGGAGCGCGCAAATGCGCCAACAGCTATTGTTGCACCTCTAAATTATTCAATTTCGAAAAATGAGGAAGTTGTTGTTAAGATAGGAAATACTGGAAAATCGACACTGAAGGTGTTGAGTGTTGTTATTGAGAGTGGCGAGGCTGAATATGTGTTACAAAGTGAAAAGATAAAGCCCAACAAGCAGGGTAGTATCAGCTTGAAATTAAAGGGGCGTCAAGCTTCAGTGTCATTACTTTTTAACGACCCATTACAGCCGATTGTAACCATAAGATTAAGAGATAAAGAAGATACTAATATATACTAAATTATGACTAAAAATTTCGAGATAGTAGAGAAACGTGAATTGGCAAAAAATATATTCTTGATGGATATATATGCACCACGTGTGGCGAAAAGTGCGCAACCGGGGCAATTTGTTATTGTAAAAGTGGGGGCTAAAGGTGAACGAGTGCCTTTGACAATTAGCGATTACAGTCGCGAACAAGGAACTGTAACCATAGTAACGCAGATTGTAGGCGCATCATCATTGAAGATATGCTCTTTAGATAAAGGTGAGGCTTTTGATAGCTTTGTAGGTCCGCTTGGGCATCCTTCGGAGTTTGTTTATGAGAATATAGAGGAGCTAAAAGATAAAAAGATATTATTTATTGCCGGCGGAGTAGGTACAGCACCTACCTACCCACAGGTTAAGTGGTTATTTGAGCATGGTGTAAAGGCGGATGTTATTCTTGGAGCTAAAACGGCAGATTTGGTGATATTGAAGGAGCAATTATCCGCTGTTTCGGGAGAGTTAATTATTGCTACGGATGATGGGTCAATGGGTTTTAAAGGGCTTGTTACAGATGCTATGCGTAATGAAATAGATAATAAGGGTAAACGATACGACTTAGTTATTGCAATTGGACCAATGATAATGATGAAATTTGTGGCACTAACCACTAAGGAGTATAGTATTCGCACTATTGTTAGTCTTAATACCTTAATGGTTGATGGTACTGGTATGTGTGGTGCTTGTCGTGTTACGGTGGCAGGGAAAACACGCTTTACTTGTGTTGAGGGACCAGAGTTTGATGGTCATGAAGTGGATTTTGATGAAGCAATGCGTCGTCAGGCACAATATAAGACTATAGAGAGTCGCAAGTTAAAAGCAGAGCAGGAGCGTGCCGAGGGGCATAAATGTAAAATCAATTTACAATAAATAGGAGATGGCAAGAGAAAAAATAGATAGGGTTGCAGCCCGTGAACAAGATCCAAAAGTAAGAGCTACAAACTTTGAAGAGGTGTGTTATGGATATAATTTAGAGGAGGCTATGCGTGAATCATCGCGTTGTATTATGTGCAAAAAGCCTATGTGTGTCTCGATGTGTCCGGTGTCATTAAAAATACCACAGTTCATAGCGGCTGTTGGTGAAGGTGATGTACGTAAGGCATACGATATAATAAGTGAAGATTCATTACTGCCTTCGGTGTGTGGTCGCGTGTGCCCACAGGAGGTACAGTGCGAGGGTAAGTGCATACTTGGTGTTAAGGGCGAGCCAGTTTCAATAGGTAAAATAGAACGATTCATTGGCGACTGGGCCAAAGAGAATGGTGTTACTATGAACCCAGTCACGGAGAAGAATGGTCATAAAGTGGCAGTAATAGGTAGTGGACCTGCTGGGTTATCATGCGCTACCGATCTTGCAAAGATGGGCTATGAAGTGAAAATTTTCGAGGCGTTACATCGTCCGGGTGGAGTTTTAGAGTATGGTATACCCGAATTTAGACTCCCTAAGATAGAGATTGTTGAGAGCGAGATAAATAGTGTTAAAGCGCTTGGTGTCGAAATCGAATGTGACGTAGTTGTTGGACGTACAATAACAATAGATTCTCTAATGGACGACGAGGGGTATGAGGCAGTATTTATTGGTTCGGGGGCTGGGCTTCCAAAGTTCATGAATATCCCAGGGGAGAATCTTAATGGAGTGGTATCTGCTAATGAATTCCTTACAAGAACTAACCTTATGAAAGCATATGATGATAGTTATGACACTCCTATATATGCTGGAGAAAAGGTTGTAGTTGTAGGTGGTGGTAATGTTGCTATGGATGCTGTGCGCACGGCAAAACGATTAGGTGCAGAGTCGTATATTGTATATCGTAGAGGCGAGAAGGAGTTACCCGCACGTGTAGAGGAGGTACATCATGCTAAAGAGGAGGGTATAATATTTAATATGCTAACAAATCCAACACGTATCATCGAAGACGAACTCGGCTGGGTTAAGGGTATAGAGTGTGTGCGTATGGCTCTTGGTGAACCTGATGCTTCGGGGCGTCGTTCTCCGGTTGTCGTTGAGGGTTCTGAGTTTATTATAGAGTGTAATGTCGTGATTATGGCGCTTGGTACATCACCTAATCCATTAATAGCCTCAACAACAGATGGTTTAGAGACAAATCGCTGGGGATGCATTGTGGCCGATGAAAAGGGGGGAGCCACTTCGCGCGAAGGTGTTTTTGCTGGAGGAGATGCTGTTACTGGAGCCGCAACGGTAATTCTTGCTATGGGAGCCGGTCGCGATGCCGCGGTGGCTATTGATAACTATATTAAAAATAAATAGTCGAATTCTGAAATTTATGGAGGTAATGGGGATTATTTATATAGTGTTAGCATTTGCAGCTGCACTATTAGGTATTTTAGGGGCTATTGTCCCTGTTATACCGGGGGCTATTGTTAGTTACCTTTCTATCATAATAGTATATTTTGGTGTTGAGGGAGATATAACTCTCTCGGCACTAATAGGATGGGGTGTTATTGTTCTTGTGGTCTCTATTATTGATATGGTTGTTCCTCCAATATTAACAAGGGCGGTTGGCGGTTCGAAGAGTTCAGCCACTGGCTCGCTTGTTGGAACCCTCGTAGGAGCATTTTTTATACCTCCTTTCGGAATGATATTAGGAGCATTCTTTGGTGCGATGGTAGGGGAATGGTTGGTGACACGCCAACTCGGGCATAAGGAATTTCGTGTTGCTTTAGGCTCTTTTGCAGGATTCATTCTTGGCACTGGTCTAAAATTGATTGTTTCAGTAATGATATTAATATACCTTATGTATAAGATACTTATTGCGTAATTTTTTTCAAAATATTTGTTTTTGTCAAAAAAAAATGTTATCTTTGTCAAAAACAATAATTTATGGAGTATAAATCGTACACACTAAGTAATTACAGAACAATGCCACAATTTCATAAGATATCGCCAGAGCTTGTTGAGGCGATAGAGGTTGTAGGTAGGGTTCTACCATTTAAAGCAAACAACTATGTAGCGGAGGAGTTGATTGATTGGGATAACCTGCCCAATGATCCAATTTTTACGCTTACATTTCCTCGTAAGGAGATGTTGCCCCGTAGTGATTATCGTCGCGTCAAGACGTTAATGGATATGGGAGTAAGCAAGGATATATTGGATAAAGAGATTTATAATATTAGACTTAAACTAAACCCTAATCCTGCAGGTCAGGAGTATAATATCCCAACGCTCGGTGAAATTAAGTTAAAGGGAGTTCAGCATAAGTATAGAGAAACTGTTCTTTTTTTTCCATCGCAAGGGCAGACCTGCCATGCTTATTGTTCGTTTTGTTTTCGCTGGCCTCAATTCTCCGGTATCAGTTCCTTGAAGTTCTCAATGCGAGAGGCAGAATTACTTTATCAGTATCTTGATAGCAAAAAAAGTGTGTCGGATATACTATTCACGGGAGGTGATCCAATGACGATGTCTGCTAAAATTCTTGCATCATATATAGAACCTTTACTATCAGATAGGTTTAAGCATATTAGAACGATACGTATAGGTACGAAATCGTTAGGTTATTGGCCCTATCGCTTTTTAACCGATAACGATGCCGATGAGATATTAAACTTATTTCGCAAAGTTGTTCTTTCTGGTCGGAATTTGGCTATTCAGGCACATTTCAATCATCCAAATGAACTTTCAACTTCTGCTGTCAAAAGTGCAGTAGCTGCTATTTTAGCAACGGGGGCACAGATAAGAACGCAGTCTCCATTGCTGAAAAATATTAATGATAAAGCAGAGATATGGAGTGCTATGTGGAGGAAACAAGTTGATATGAATATGATTCCATATTATATGTTTGTTGCACGAGATACTGGTTCTAAAGCATTCTTTGAGTTGCCTTTAGAAAAATGTTGGAAAATATTTAGAGATGCTTATAGTCATGTGAGTGGAGTGTGTCGCACTGTAAGAGGTCCAAGTATGAGTGCCTCACCGGGCAAGATACAGGTTCTGGGAATAAGTGAAATAAATGGTGAGAAGGTCTTTGTTCTGCGATTCTTACAGGGTAGAAAAACGAGGTGGGTTCACACTCCTTTTTTTGCAAAATATGATGCTTCTGCAACATGGTTTGATCAATTGAAGCCTGCTTTCGGTGACGATAAGTTCTTTTTCGAGGAAAATCACTAAAAATAATATATTTGATTTTCAGGGGTTTATAAAAAACATTAAAAAAAGTTGGTAAAAAATTTGGCGGATAATAAAAAAGTTTCTAATTTTGCAGTCACAATTTCACCGAAGGGATTTAAGTTCGGTGGAATTTTTTTACTGACCTAATAGTTAGTAATAGAAATAAGGATCATTGAAATCATGTATAATAGATGTAGTACATACAAAATAATACGTCAATTACAAGGATATATCAAGTAGTCAGGAAAGAAACAGGACATAAAAAGAGAAATTACTATGGAGAGTTTGATCCTGGCTCAGGATGAACGCTAGCGGCGGGCC
>CAYIZU010000057.1:0-10890 GCA_964367795.1 uncultured Rikenellaceae bacterium
AACCTTATCAACATCATACCCATTTTTTATTGTTACATTCACAGATGCATAGTTCTCCTGCGAATATGAAGAGTGTTCTTTAATTCCTGGAACTCCTCGTAGTGAGTTTTCAATAAGTGTCACAACCCCTTCTTCCATCTCCTTAGGTGTTGCTCCTTGATAGGATACAGATATATAAACGGTCTTACTCTCTATAATAGGATAGTAAGAGGTGTTCATCTGTAAAAACGAGAGCCCACCAAGTAGTGCTATTGCTATGATAAATATCTTTGAATAGAAAGGATATTTAACAAATGTTTCTATTAATTTATTCATACCTCAATCTTGCTATATTGCGTGTTCATTAATGATATTAACCTGCATACCTTCAGATGGAGTTATGATAGACTCCTGGACAATAGTGGTTTTATCATTCACCCCCTTAATATATGCCCATTCGCCCAACTCATACACCAAGGATATGTCTTTCGAGTATAGCTTATTGTCATCGCTTACAGTATATATCTTATTACCTTTTGCAATTGCATCAATAGGTATCATAATTACATCTTCTAATATACCAGCTGAGAGGTAAATATCAACCATCTCACCCTCTATTATTCTCCTCTCCGAATCAAAGATATTAACATACACATCCACCATTTGTGTTTTTGGGTCTACATACGAAGATACACGAGTAATTTCTCCTCGGAACTCTTCGCCAGTACGTGCCTTAACAACGGCGCTATCACCTTCGTTCATACGAACAACATCTGCCAGAGATACCCCTGCAACAACCTCTAAACGATTAGTTGATGATATGATTCCCACTTGTGCATTAGGTGATAGTATGGCTCCAACCTCCTTATCAACAGATCTAAATACGCCATCGAAAGGTGCATATATATTATGCTTATCGTGAGCTATTTCATCGGATGCAATATCATAGTATTGTGATAACACCCCTTTTGAGGCAACATATACCTTCTCTTTTGAGTCTTTAATCTCTGGAAGAGGTGGTAGTTCATCGTCTAAGGATATAGAGTTAAAGAATTTTTGCCATTTATCATATTCTCCTGCCAAATCGTATTTTATATCTGGTAGGGCTTGTGATAGAGTGGTTATGAGTTTACTCTTTTGAGATTTTAGTTTTGCATTAATATCATCTTTGTTTATAGAGAATAGTAAATCACCTTTTTTAAAGGTCTCCCCTTGCTTCAAAGCAACATTTCCACGCTCAATTTTACCCCCAACTTCTACACCAAGGGCAACAACCTCTTGTGAGGTGACGCGTGCTGGGTAAACAACAGTAATAGGAAAATCACTTACATCTTCAGTATAGGCTTTAACCGAAAGTAGGCTCTTCTTTTGTGGGCTCTTGCGCGGTGTAGGTTTTGATTGTACGTAAGAATATGCTATACCAATTGCCACTAATAATATAATGGCGATAGCAATGTTAGTAATAATTTTATTCTTCATGGTTTTTATGTTTTTTTATTATCTCTTTTGCTGTGTTAATATCACTAAAAATTTGCTCTTTTAGCTCAATAATATTATTAAAACTTTTTTCAGGTCTAATAAATTGTATTAATTCAATAAAAATTTCTTTATCATATATAATACTCGTAAAATTAAATATATGTACCTCTAATTGCTTATTATTTAGTGCCCCCACTGTTGGATGAATGCCAATATTTGCTACCCCATCGTAATAAATATTGTCGATAACTAATTTTGCGGCGTAAACCCCATTATCTATATCTTTATACTCTTCACCCAAAGCAATATTTGCTGTCGGGAATCCCATATCACGACCCCGTTTTGCCCCATGTATAACATGCCCGCTTATAGCTATATATTTCATACGTTTATGCTTCGTTTCATATAATTAGAATGCTTAAATATCGAGTACAAAGTTATGAAAAAAAAACGGATTTGTATAGGTAAAATATAATTTGTATCTTCGCACATTATTCATTTAGAAGTATGGGCAAAATTAATTATATATTTAATAGTGGTAAGAATAATAAGATGGTTTATTATTTAAAGAATATTTTATTCTATTTCTTATCTCCACTCGTTGCTAAAAATGCGGAAGATAAGATTCGTAGAAGGTTTTCGCGATACACGGAAGAAGGGCAGGAGTATATTGAACAAAGAGTTTTATACTACTGTAAGTTAGCAAAGAGAGCAGAGTACATGCCATTGCCCGATTCAGCTACGCAGTTATCAATGCATAAGTATAAGAAAGTTAAATGCCCAAGTGTATATTTCTTTGATACCTATGCTTATACAGCACATTTCAAACAGGATTTAAAGTGGTGCCATTTATTTGGGGATGTTATTCATGTTCCAGACTACCCATCAATTGTTAAGAGCAGGCCTTTATGTGAAAATAATATTAATTCTGTTGTCATGAAGCTTGATAAGGTGCGTCATTTTACATATATCAACGACAAGAAGCCATTTTCAAGTAAACTTGATAAGGTTATATTTAGGGGGGCGGTTGTTGGTAAGGATAATAGAATAGATTTTCTGAAAAAATATCATAATCATCCTATGGTTAATGCAGGATGTGTAGATAGCAATGAGAATACCCCGGCGGAATGGAAACGCGAATTAATAACTCTGCACGATCATCTAAACTATAAGTTTATTATGGCCTTAGAGGGTAACGACGTTGCGAGTAATTTGAAATGGGTAATGTCATCGAACTCAATAGCTGTGATGCCTAAACCAACATGTGAAACATGGTTTATGGAGGGGCAATTGATTCCAGATTATCATTATATCGAGATAGCAGATGATTACTCTAATCTTGAGGAGCGACTTAACTATTACATTAAGCACCCGGAGCATGCAGCCGAAATAATTAAAAATGCAAATACATATGTAGCGCAATTTAAAGATAGAAAGCGCGAGGATTTAATATCCCTTATGGTGTTGCAAAGTTATTTTAGATATACTAATAAGGAATTATAAAGTGTCGTCCGCCCCCCTCTTAGCAGGGGAATTCGCAAAACTATATTAGAACTGTAATTCAATTAGTTACAACCTGATAATAGTTGTTGATTACCCTTTATTTTAGTTAAATGGACTAAATTGGAGGTAACGACCCTCTAAAAATCCTGCGGATTTTGATATAGGTTTAACACTTTTTGAAAAAAAGTGAACAAAAACCGAGTGCCTACCTCCTAAACGGCACTCGCTCGCTATCGCTCGTTTAGGACAATTCACAAAACAGAGTTTTGCGAATTGCCCTTAGCAACCCTTTAAAGATAAAGATATTCTTCCTCTTACCGTATCAATCTCTATAACCCTTGCTTTGAGTTGCTCTCCTATGTGCACACATTCGTTAGGGGATGATATAAACTTATCTGTCATTTGTGATATATGTATCAAACCATCTTGTTTAATTCCTATATTTGCAAATGCCCCGAAAGCTGTAATATTGGTAATAATTGCAGGAAGTATCATGCCAATTTTTAAGTCGTCGATAGAGTGTATAGTGCTATCAAAACTAAAAGTTGTTAGTTGACTGCGAGGATCAAGCCCCCTCTTATCCATCGCATCAATTATATCCATAATTGTTGGCATGCCAACTTTTTTCGTTATATATTTGTTAGGATCTATATTTTTACGTACCTTTTCGTTAGACAATAGCTCCTCAATAGTCACTCCCATATCTTTTGACATTTGAGTAACTATATGATACGATTCAGGATGAACGGCACTATTATCTAAAGGATTGGTGCCATTAATAATCCGAAGAAAGCCTGCTGCTTGCTCATAAGCTTTTGCTCCGAGCCTTTTAACATTAAGAAGTTCTTTTCGTTCGTTGAATTTCCCATTAGTTGCTCTATAAGCCACTATATTTGTTGCTAAAGAGTCACCCAATCCCGATATATGTGTTAATATCTCTTTAGAAGCAGTATTCAGATTAACCCCAACCTTATTTACGCAACTTTCAACCACAACATCAAGTTTTGATTTTAGTTTCGTTTGATCAACGCTATGTTGATATTGCCCAACACCGATAGATTTAGGATCTATTTTTACAAGCTCTGATAATGGGTCCATAAGTCTACGACCGATGCTTACCGCGCCACGTACCGTTACGTCATAGTCGGGAAATTCGCGTCGAGCAACCTCTGATGCCGAGTAAACACTTGCGCCATCTTCGTTAACCATGAATATATCAACACTTTTATCGAAAGATATCTTGCGTATAAGATTTTCAGTTTCACGACCCGCTGTTCCGTTACCAATTGCTATTGCCTCAATATTATGTCGATTAACTAAATCTTTTATTTTAGCTATTGCCTCATCCTCTTTATTTTGTGGAGGATGAGGGTATATATTACTATTATCCAATAAATCACCAACAGACGATAAAGCCACCACCTTACAACCTGTTCTATAACCGGGGTCAATTGCCAAGACACGCTTTTGTCCTAATGGAGATGAAAGTAGTAGTTGTCTAAGATTTTCTGCAAATACAGCTATTGCCTCATCATCGGCACGCTCTTTAGTAAGTGAAAGCATTTGGCTCTCTATGGATGGATACATAAGGCGTTTAACACTATCCTTTATTGCAGAACGCATTGTGGAGGCAGTAGTTGACCCACTTTTTATATATTGACGCTCCAATCGCGCCTCTATCTCCTCTTTGTCGCTATCAATACTAACCCTTAGCACTCCCTCCTCTTCGGCACGTTGCATGGCTAAGAATCTATGAGAAGAGATTTTTCGAAGTGGATCTGATGCTTCGAAATAGTCGATATATTTTATGTTATCCTCTTTCCCTTTTATGACTTTTGATTGAATAAGTCCACGAGTGGTGAAAAGGTACCTTACACCTTCGCGACTGCGTTCGTTCTCCGATATCCTTTCTGCTATTATGTCGGATGCTCCGTTTATTGCATCATCTTCGGTGGCTACCTTATCATTAATAAACTGCTGAGCACTTTTATTCAATGAGGTTGTGTTTTGCGCCATAATAATATTCGCAAGGGGCTCTAATCCATTCTCCTTTGCTATTGTGGCACGTGTTCTACGCTTTGGTTTATAGGGTAGATATATATCCTCGAGTTCAGTGGGATTCCAACACTCCTCTATACGTTTCTTGAGTTCCTCTGTTAACGCCCCCTGCTCTTCGATAGTTGAGATAATAGTTTCACGACGTTCTGTAAGGGCCGTTAGCTTATCGTATTGCTCCTTTATGTTGGTTACCTGAACCTCATCAAGAGAACCTGTGACCTCTTTGCGATAGCGACTGATGAATGGTATAGTTGCACCATCGATAAGTAGTTCTATAGTATTGTTAACTTGCTTTTCGCTTATGCTAAGCCTCTCTGAAATTATCTTCTCTATCATCTTGTTATTGTTTTATTCAAAAAGCTCTCTATTTGATATATAACCTCTCCATTTTACTATGCAGTCACTCATATCTTGCGGTAGTTCTGATGTAAAAAACATCTTTTCCCCTGTTGTGGGATGAATAAATCCTAAGCTTTTGGCATGCAGTGCATGGCGAGGAAGTATTGTAAAACAGTTATTTACAAACTGCTTATATTTAGTGAATGTAGTACCTCTTAGTACTTTATCTCCTCCATAACGTTCATCATTGAAAAGAGGGTGACCTATATGCTCCATATGAACACGTATCTGGTGGGTGCGCCCTGTCTCTAATTTACACTCTATGATATTTACATATCCTAAACGTTCGATAACCTTGTAATGCGTAACAGCGTGTTTACCAATACCGCTATCCGGTGAGAAGACATCCATTTTCATTCTATCACGTATTGAGCGTCCCACGTTACCTATAACAGTGCCTGCTTCTTCATCCATATCTCCCCATACAAGTGCTATATATCGCCTCTCAATAGTGTGGTCGAAGAACTGCTTCGCCAATTTAACATGGGCAATTTCAGTTTTTGCTATCACCATAAGTCCGGAGGTATTCTTATCGATTCTATGAACAAGCCCGGCACGCATATCGCCCGCTTGAAAAAGAGGAAGTGAACTTAGGTGATAAGTTATCGCATTCACAAGCGTCCCATTCCAATTGCCAAAACCTGGATGCACAACCATTCCAGCCTCTTTGTTTATAATCATTACATCATCATCTTCATAGACTATATTCAAAGGTATATCTTCACCAATAAGTTCATTATGCGTTGGAGGATAGGGTAGTAAGATGGATATTTTATCGTTTGGCTTTATTTTATAGCTCGACTTGACTGCCTTATCGCCAACAAATATATTACCTGCATCGGCAGCAATTTGTATCCTATTTCGCGAGGTGTTTTCTAAACGAGAAGTGAGAAATTTATCAATGCGCATCATTGTCTGCCCTTTATCCACTGTTATGGTAAAGTGCTCATACATGCCATCGCCCTCAATCGACTCTATATCTTCAATATTTTCATCAACCATTATTAAAACTTTATGTTGCCATTCGACAGTTCAACTATCTCGATAGCAGTACTATCTATCATATTGCGTAACATGTTATATCTCTCCTTTTTACTCACAATATCGAATACAGCATATTCATTGCTCGTAGTGTCGGTTGAAGTTGTCTCTGCACTAATAACACCATCTTCATTGATAAGCGAGATATCCTCATTATTTATCTCCTCTTCTAAATCCTTATACTCCTTTTTCAGAGCTATGATAACTTCACTAAGTGAGTTGTAACGTCGAAGGAAATTTTCTGCTTTTTCTTTATCATTTGTTATGTGTAACACCACCTCCGAACCATATCCCACGCTATCAACAGGTAGTGGGTTTTGACTATATACTACTGAATTCCATATTGATGAATTTTCAATGGTGTTATCTTTAATAATAGTTACATTAAGCCCATCTTTTATAAGCGATCCTTTAGTGGTTCGTAGGTCTGTTCCAATGACCAATGGAACTTTTAGGTTAGGGGCATTCTTGCCAAGTCCTACATATAACTCTACCTCACTATATATTGGTGCTTTGATATTTGAATTTGCAGTAATTGTGCGACCATCTAACTCCTGTTTAACAATATTATTGGTAGCTATATCATCAACGTATATCAATTTAGATATGCCAATACCTTCGCGAGCAAGAGTGTTTTGGGCTTGACGCAGAGAGTAGCCCGTAACATATGGTATGATAACAGTGCGAGGTGCAACAGTGCTTGTTGTAACTGTTACCCTTCGTCCCGATTTGATATGACTACCCGGCTTAGGATGTTGCTCGAGAATGACCCCCGGTGCTGCCGACTCTATATAAAGTGAATCAACAACCTCAAAACGGATATTCATCTCTCCACTCTTTTTAGATGCTTCACTTACAGTTAGATTTCTATAGTCAAGAAGTTCATACCTTTCAGTGTGCCTTGTGAAACGGTTGAGCGTGATTATAGTTCCAATAATTACAGTTACAAATATTGCTATGGCAATCAGCAGGGTACGTAGCCAAGAGATAAGGAAAGCGCGCCTATCCAGCTTCTTCGGCTTACTACCATCTTCCATTTTTATAGGTTTTTTCTTCCTGTTTCTGCTATTGGCAAAGAATTTATATTTATCGGTATGATAAGATATCTTATTGTTTTTCATACGTTTATAATTTATGGTGCGTAGTTTTAATAATATTTTACTTCCGGTATATCATCTATTTTCCAGTCGAAACGAAATTTTGTTTTATCAATCGTTATATCAACTGTTAGGTCACCCTCGGTTCCTCCCCTTTTTATCATCACAATGCCTTGTGCAGCATGTTTAGAGGGGATAGTATTTGAACGTATATAGTTACGTTCGACGCGGAGTTTGTATAGTCCTGTATTTTTATCAGCATATGCCCTGTCTATGTCTGCCATCCCGTGTGCTCTATATCCATATATTGTTCGAGCCTCAACAGCATAGCTTACTATATCTTCATCACGAATAGGGTAGAACATCAACTCTGGATTATCAACATAGTTAACAGCATTTCCAAGAAAAAAGCGTCGCCGGCGTATGGTGCTCATATATTTGTCGAAAGAAAAAACTTTCAGAACTTCACGCTTTGCACCTTTACCAGACATCGCCTCAATACCAGAAGTTAAAAAATCTATGCTTTTGCCTCTAAGATTTGCCATCTCAATACGTACCCTGTAGTATGAGCCGTAGGCGTCAACTTTTTGCACCGTCATATTGACAACAATACTATCTTTTACCTCTTTTATATATAGCAAGTCGTTCATGTAGAACCTTGTCGGCTTTGTGTTAACCGACAAATCATCCTGCTTTCTCTTATGTACACCTTGCGCTAATAATAGTGTAGGAGTAAGTAAAAAAAGTGTTAGTAGTAGTGTTATCTTTCTCTTCATTAATAGTTTTATGGTATTATCCCGCGAGGTGAACCTTTGACGAACCCAACTATATAGTCGCGGTGTTCAGTGGCTGCAAAATTACTCTCAATAAAGCTACATGCCTCACTCACATTTTGCCCTCCTTGGTATAGATGGGTATATATATCTTTTATTGATGTTATTGTGTCGTTATCAAAGCCCCTACGCCTTAGCCCAACTAAGTTTAGTCCATGATATGATACAGGACTTCTTCCTACCATAACATAAGGAGGAATATCTTTTGTTACCATAGCACCACCTGCCACCATTGTATGTGCCCCTACACGGCAAAATTGATGCACAGCACTATGACCTCCAAGTATTGCCCAGTCATCTATCTCAACCTCACCTGCAATTGATACATTGTTGGCAAGGATAACATTATTTCCAAGCACGGTATCATGGGCAACGTGTGAATATGCCATTAGTAGGCAGTTACTACCCACGATGGTTGTCCCTTTACTTGCAGAACCTCTGTTAACAGTGGCACATTCGCGTACCATAGTGTTATCGCCTATTACTGCAGTTGAATACTCATATTTAAATTTTAAATCTTGTGGAATACCAGCTATTACAGCCCCATTGTGTATAATACAATTTTTTCCTATGCGTGCACCATTAAGCACTGCAGCTCCTGATAAAATACGTGTTCCATCTCCAATTATTACATCTCCCTCTATATAGGCGAATGGCGCTATCTCAACACCTTTACCTATCACTGCATCAGGATGAATATATGCAAGTTCACTAATCATAACTCTCCTATATTTTATTTTTAGATATTTGTGCAACAAGTAGAGCCTCCGTTGCAAGCGCAGAGCCCACATAAGCTTTAGCACTCATTTTAACAATACCACGGCGTATAGGCTCGGTCAACTCTAAAGCAAAGAGTAGTGTATCTCCCGGAACAACTTTACGCTTAAATTTAACTTCGTCTATCTTCAGGAAGTAGGTAGAATAGCACTCTGGATCCTCCACGCTACTTAATGCAAGTATGCCACCACATTGAGCCATAGCCTCAATAATAAGAACACCCGGCATCACAGGCTCTTCTGGAAAATGCCCAACGAAGAACCCTTCATTCATTGTTACATTTTTTATGCCGTAAACACTCTTTTCATCCATAGCCATAATTTTATCAACTAAAAGAAATGGTGGACGGTGAGGTATTATATTTTTTATTGTGTTGACATCATATAGCGGCTCAGCATCAGGGTCGTACTTAAATTTTGGTTTTGATGAATCCTTTTTCCATTGCTTGCGAAGTATTTTTGCAAATTCAACGTTTGCAGCGTGACCCGGACGAGATGCAAGAACCTTACCGTTGAAACGTACTCCAACAAGATATAGGTCGCCAATTAAATCTAATAATTTGTGACGAGCAATCTCATTCTCATGCCTTAACTCTATGTTATTTAGGTATCCTTTATTGGTAACCTCTATCTCGCGCCCAAATAACTTACTTAGACGTTGTTTTTGCTCATCATCAATGCTATGCTCAACAATGACTATTGCATTATCAACATCTCCCCCCTTAATTAGGTCTTTGCTGATAAGTGGCTCTAATTCATGAAGAAAAGCGAAGGTGCGACTTGATGCTAAGTCTTCTGCGCATTCATTAATATCATTCAGTGTGGCGAATTGTTTTCCCACCACCGATGACGAGTAATCAATATTTACATTTGCAGAAAAATGCTCATCGGGGAAGATAGATATATTAACACCTCTCTCTTCGTCAGCATATTCATATTTCTCTGTAACAGAGTAGTACTCAAGAGGGGCATTTTGCTCTTTAATGCCAACACGCTTTATCTCATCGAAATATGCCTTTGCAGAGCCATCCATTATTGGAACCTCTTGCGAATCTATCTCTATAAGAGCATTGTCAATACCACAACCCCAAAGTGCCGCCATAAGGTGTTCAATGGTTGAAACTTTTGCCTCTCCTCGTGCTATTGTTGTGCTGCGCGACGTGTCAATAACATTATCTACAATTGCCGCAACTATCGGCTTATCCTCTAAGTCAACCCTTTTAAACTGTATGCCAAAATTCTCATCTGCCGGATTTACCGTCATCGAGACTTGTAATCCGGTATGTAAACCCTTGCCAGAAAAGCGTATAGGGTGATTTAGCGTCTTTTGATATTCCATAATCATATATGATACAAATTTACACACAACGAGCTAATATATTCCTCAAAGCCACAGACTTAAATCTACCTTTGTAATATATTACCTCCTTGTGAATATCCACAATTCAACTTTTCGCCGACAAAGTTACACATTTTTTTTGATATATCAATAATCCTATATGTTTTTTAGTGGTATTCGCAAAACTCTGTTTAGTGAGACGTCTTTTTAAGGTCAATTAATTATCATTTGCCTTTATAATCTCATTGACAGTTATGTTGCTATTTCTGTATCTTGTTTTACTTCGCTCACTCTTAATGCGAATGGAGTTTGTTGGGCAATTGTGGGTGCAGGCGAAGCAAGTTAGGCAGTAATCCCCCAAAGCTATACTTTTCTGCTCCTTATTC
>CAYIZU010000058.1:0-9079 GCA_964367795.1 uncultured Rikenellaceae bacterium
AATGCACTCAGCCAAAACCAAAAATCTTCGCCAGCCTTTTTTAAGGGTCGACTAATTACGATCAGGTAACCTGCATGTATTAAACTCTATTTCATTAGGGGCGATTCACAAAATTCAGACTGGGTCTGAATAGCTCTATTTATTGTGTCTAATAACACTTTAGGATTTTTACTGCCTATTGCTATGTGTGTCCTTTTATATTTCAACTTAAACTCTACAGCGTTGGTGGAATTCACGCTATACAGTATTCCATTATTATAATTCTTAATCCCTGCTCCATAGTACCATGGTATCCTTTTCTCTATGCCCAAAGCTAAGTCAGAAAAAGGGAATACCTTTTTTATTATACCATAGCCAAATTTTACCTCAAATCTATCACTATATACAATAGTTTTCATTTCGCTAAATATGAATAATGGTATTGCTATAATTGGCAACAATAATAGTAGTAGTTGTAGGGATATGGGATTCGTCCCTATTTGATAGTTGTATGCATAAATTAAGAATATTGGAAATACTATCCCCAGCACCATAATAAACCACCCAAACTGCCTCTCTCTATACAACTCCATAGTCTAAATCTTTTCAAGTTTAGCAAATTTCATTAATAGCACCTTATTATCGTGTATATCAAATTTTATTGTTACCTTAAAATCATCACCAAATGGCTCCAATGAAACTATATTACCATATCCAAATCGCTGATGTGACACCCTATCCCCAATTGTGAAATCTGTGTTTACTTGCACTGTTGATGCGGATGGTTTTATTCGTCGGAAATTGCCATTACTCTTATTCTCAACAATATTACTGCTCTCTTTCTTTATGTCGTTGATGAAAAGCCTACTGTTTTCAAGTAGTTCGGGAGAATCTATGTATCTATTATCCACCTCTTTAAGAAATCGACTTGCCGTTGCCGGTACTGTGCTTCCCCATTTATATCTTGAAGTAGCAAAAGATAGAGTGAGATTTTTAATTGCACGTGTAATTGCCACATAAAATAACCTACGCTCCTCCTCCAAACCATGTTGTTCTTCCACACTGCGCGAGGATGGGAATGTTCCTTCTTCCACTCCTACTACATATATGGTATTGAATTCCAGTCCTTTAGATGAATGAATTGTCATAAGTGTAACCTCTCTCTTCTCTATACCATCACTCTCTTCATCCATATCTGTCAGTAGAGCAACCTCTTGTACCCACTTTTCAGCCGTTAATACCTCATCCTCCTCTGTTTGAGTATCCTCTACCGATTTTTTTAGAGAATTAACCAACTCCTCTACATTTTCGTATGCAGATTGCGATTCAGGTTTCGGATCATCGCGATATAGTTTTATGATACCACTCTTCGTGATTAGGTCAAATACAAGGTCATATATGTTAACGCTATCCTTTATCTCTTTATACTGTTTAATAAAATCAATGAAACTATTTATTTTATTTGCGGTTCCGCTATTTAGTCCCATAGCTTGAGGTTGCACCGTTGTTAATGCTCTCCACAGCGATATATTATTTTCGCGTGCTGTTACCTCAACTCTTCCTATTGATGTAGAGCCGATACCCCTTGCCGGGAAGTTAATAATTCGCTTCAATGCCTCATCGTCGTTGGAATTGACAACGAGCCTTATATAAGCAAGAATATCTTTTATCTCTTTGCGTTGATAGAAAGACTGACCTCCATATATTTTATATGGAATGGCGCGCGCGCGTAGCTGATCTTCAAATGCTTTGGATTGGCTATTTGTACGATACAATATTGCAATATTATCATACTCAACCCCCATTCTATGTTTGTGCTCTATATCACGTGCAACGTTATATGCCTCTTCTCTATCTCCATCGGCGCGGAAAAGAGCGATTAAATCCCCCTCTTCATTTTTAGAAAAAACATTTTTTTCAAGCTGGTTGCTATTTCTCTTTATCACAGAGTTTGCAGCTGAAACAATATTTTGTGTCGAGCGATAGTTTTGCTCTAACCTATGAATCACAGCATTAGGATAATCTTGCTGAAATTTCAGTATATTCTCTATCTTAGCCCCACGAAACGAGTATATACTCTGCGCATCATCACCTACAACGCATACATTTTTATGCACCTCGGAAATCTTTTTAACTATAAGGTATTGCGAGAAATTGGTGTCTTGATACTCATCGACAAGTATATATTTAAATATATCTTGATATTTCTTTAATATATCCGGCTTACTTTTGAAAAGTATATTGGTATATAGTAGTAGGTCGTCGAAATCCATAGCGTTACTTTGCTTACAGCGCGCCATATATGTTCTATATATTGCAGCAAACTCCCCACGACCAGCTTTAATGTCATCAGATATATGTGTTGATTGGTTTGCATATATCGCAGGTGTTGTCAAGCCATTTTTCATAAGCGATATGCGAGCAAATATCTCCTTGGGTTTATATTTTTCGTCGGAGAGCTTCATCTCCTTAATTATTGTCTTAACGAGGTTTCGAGAATCTGCTGTCTCGTATATAGTAAAACTATTTGTAAATCCTATGTGCTCTGCTTCCTGACGTAGAATACGTGCAAAAACGGAGTGAAAGGTACCCATCCAAATCCCACGCGCAGCCGATTCGTCGACAACCGACATTATGCGCTCACGCATTTCTCGCGCAGCTTTATTGGTAAACGTTAGTGATAAAATAGAGTTAGGAGATACTCCGCATGCTATCATATAAGCTATGCGGCTTGTTAAAACTCGAGTTTTTCCCGACCCTGCACCAGCTATGACAAGAGATGCCCCTTCATACTCTGTGGCTGCTTTTCGCTGAACATCGCTTAAGCTATCTATGAAACTATAACTTGACATCTATATCAATTTTACTAAGAAGAAGCTACCTATCAATAGTATTGTAAAAACTATTGCTAACAGATTAAAATATTTATCAATAAAACTCTTTATTGGAGCTCCGAAATGCCATATTAAAGCACTTATCAGGAAGAAACGAGCCCCTCTACTAACTATTGATGCTATGATAAACATAATTAAATCAATGCTAAATACTCCAGAGGTGATGGTTATCACCTTATATGGTATAGGGGTAAAGCCAGCAGTAAATACAATCCAGAAGTCATGCTCTTTATACATTTCTGCTATGTTATAGTAAATTTCATGCGTGAATCCCGGTATATTTTCAAAAAAGAAATTTGCAAAGGATGTGAATTCCCCTGTTGAGGTAAGCCAGCTGATATTTCCTATAACGTAACCCAATACAGCACCCGCAACAGAGCCTATTGTTGAAATAGTGGCATATTTAAAAGCCTTCTTAGGTGCTCCCAAGGCTAATGCAATAAGCAAAACGTCGGGTGGTATTGGAAAAAAACTCGACTCAACAAACGCAATAAAAAATAGTGCAGCACCGCCCCATGGACTATTCGCCCATCTTATAAATCCCATTATATGTATATTCTCTGTGAAGAGCACAAAGGTACAACAAAAAAATGAAATTTTAAAATTATCATATTGGGCAAACTAATGCTTTTTTACTCAAATGGAGTTTTTTATCTGTTTTTTTTACCACATGCTGTTTGTTTTTTGAAAAATAAAATATTGATTATTTTTTTATGAGGCTTTAGTGATATGCCAACCTTATTCTCGCGTATCATATTATTGAATAAATACAACTATTTTGTGCTACATTTTTGTTAAACCACCTTAACCTCTATTTAATATTTAGGTTACCGCTACTTAACATTAAGAAAATACCTTTGCACCGTAGAAATGAGTAGAATTATTAAAATTTTTTAGAAAAGATGTTGAAGAAAACGTTTTTATTGTTATTGTTTATTGTAGGAGCAATGGTGTGTAGAGCTGAGTCGATTAAGGTCTCAGGCGTCGTGAAAGACAAGAGTAGCAAGGAGCCGCTTGTAGGGGCTATGGTTGTTAATGAGAGTAGTGGAGCAGGTTCCATTACCGACGACAAAGGAGAGTTTGAGTTAAATTTATCAGTTGGAAAACATAAACTGTCAATTTCATATTTATCATATAAAACTTTGGTTATAGATGTTGAAGTAACAGCAACAATGGGGGTATTAAGCATAGAGCTTGAGGCGGATGATATGGAGATGGATGAAGTACTTGTTGTGGGTAAAAAGAACTTGGATAACGAAGTGGCACTAATTCGTGAAAGAGGCCTCTCAAGCGTTTCAATCGAAAATTTAGGTGTAAAAGAGATGTCTATGAAGGGTATTTCAAACGTACAGGAGGGTGTTAAAAAGATGACAGGTATATCGGTAGCATCGGCAGGACAGATTATTGTTAGAGGTCTTGGTGATAGATATAGTATAACAACACTTAATGGATTACCTATTGCGTCGTTAAATCCAGATAATAAATTAATACCACTTGATATTTTTCCTTCGGCAACAGTTAAGAATGTAACGGTTAGTAAGGTGTATGATGTAACATCGTTTGCCGATTATTCGGGTGCGCATATTGATATAGGAACAAAAGAGCAGGGTAGTGAGAAACATTTCTCTTTTGGTATATCTGCAGGAGGTATGTTAAATACAGTTGGACGAGATTTTTATACTATGGACAACGTTTCCATGTTTTCAATGTCGAAACTTCATCCCGACGCAACATCCGGAGACTATTTAGCATTTAACAACCTCGTTAAAAGTACAGATATTTTCGACACCAATTTCGACGTTACAAAAAGCACGGCATTACCAGATTTAAGTGGAAATATAGCATATGGTAACTCATATAATATAGGAGCACAGAGATTGGATGTTCTTGCCACAGCATCGATAAGTAGTGGTAATGAAACAATCTTAGGTATGGAAGAACGTAAACTAAACGACCTAGGTGTTGCTACTGATGAATATTTCTCGGATGAGTTTAAATCAGAAGTAGAGATAGCTGCTTTAGGTAGTGTTGGTATGACACTTCGTGATAATGACTACATTGGATACAATATATTTTATGCTCGTAATGCCTCTAATACATACATGGAGCGTCGTGGACATGATTTTGAGTATGATAACCTATTAGGTATTAATAACGTTAGTCATATATATTCAATGTTAAATCAGCAGTTGACAGGTAAACATAGATTTGGAACTAAGCTATCGTTAAATTGGGCAGCATCTTATGGTATTACATCATCGGATGAACCAGATAGACGTGCTGTGCTATATACTGAACATCCAACAGAGACAAGGTTCTTTGTTACAAACGATCCAACGCAACGTTTCTTTGGTAGTCTTGATGAGAACGAAGTTGATGCCCTTGTGGATGTAGCTTACATGCTAAAAGGAGAAAGTAAGATAAAGATTGGTTTTGCGTTTAAAGATAAAATGCGAGAGTATCGTTCGAAACACTTCCTATATAACCTTTTCCCAATAAGAAATAGTGTTATTACTGATTACTATACTCCAAGTGAGTTTATAAATAGTGGTAGTATATCTGATGGTACAATTACAATAGATCGTATGATGAAAAACCGTAATCAATATGATGCAAAGGCTACCGTGTTGGCTGGTTTTATTGCCGCAGACTTAAATGTAACAGATAATATGCTTGTTAATATAGGGGTTCGTGTTGAAGATTCGCGTACAACGGTTGACTACCATGATTTTAATGATGTTAAGCAGGTTAAGGAGCTAAATACGTTTGATTTCTTTCCTGCTATGAATATAAAGTATAACCTTACAAACGAGAATTTATTGCGACTATCTGCATCACGTACTGTGACTCGTCCTTCGTTTATTGAGATGACGCCATTTGAATATCAAGAGTCATACGGTAGCGCAAAGATAATAGGTTACGCGGATTTAGAGAATGGTTATAACTATAATTTTGATTTACGTTATGAGGCATTGTCAAACGATGGTGATATGTTATCTCTGTCAGGCTACTATAAACTTTTGAAAAACCCAATAGAGCGCGTGCAGACAATACAAGGTGAGGATGGTGTTGTTCACACATTTAGAAATGCCGAAGAGGGTTCTGCTATGGGAGTAGAGGTAGAGTTTCGTAAGAAATTCTTCAATGCTTTGACATTATCATTGAATGGTTCTTATATGTACACGGATGTTAGCTTATCAGATTCAGGTAGTACTGTTTATACCAATAAGAGTCGTGCTTTACAAGGTGCTTCACCATATCTTTTCAATGCAGATATAACCTATGGATTAAAGTTTCATAATGATAATGAGCTACATTTTGCAATGTTATATAATTTGCAAGGACCTCGCATACACTCTGTTGGATTAAATAACTTTGGCGATGTTATGCAGCACGCAGTTCACTATCTGAACTTTGTGGCAACATATAAAGTAAATAAGAAGTATGATATAAAATTTGAGTTAAACAATCTTGCAAATCAAGAGTTTGTGTTTGATCAAGAGTTACCTGGAGGTGGCGAGCCAATAGTTGTAGAGAAGTATCGTCCAGGTATTGGAGCGTCGATAGGTATATCATTCAAGTTCTAAAGAGATAATTAATTAAACAATATTAACTAAAAAAAAATTAAACAAAAAAATGAAAAAGAATCTTAAATTAGTGGCTGTTGCGATGCTTTCGTTTGCTATGTTTGTAAGTTGTAACGACAATGGAAATGACAACGGTGGTAACATTGGTGGAGATGGTACATCTGATGAAATTCCTGCAACTATTACATCTAACTACACTTTAGAAAGTGGTAAGACGTATAAGTTAGATGTTGGTGTTAGAGTTTCTAATGGTGCAACTCTTAAGATAGAGGCAGGTGTAACAATTATTGCTCAATATAGCGATAATGAGGATTATATCCTTATAGAGCAAGGAGCTAAGATTGATGCGCAAGGAACAAAAGAGAACCCTATCGTTATGACAAGTACAAGAGAAGAGGCTGGCTCATGGGGTGGTATTCATATTTGTGGATATGCTGAGATCAATGGTACGGCTGAAACTAAGAAATCAGAGATAGGCGACGCTACTTACGGTGGTAGCAACAATGCTGATAACTCGGGTATACTAAGATATATCGTTTTAAAATATACAGGAGAGAAGATAACTACAGAAAAAGAGTCTAATGGTATTTCTTTCTATGGTGTAGGTAGTGGCACAACTGTTGAATATTGTCATGTCTACAGAGGTGCTGACGATGGTTTTGAGTTCTTTGGTGGTTCTGTTAACGTTAAATATCTTATCTCTACAAGTGCTGGTGATGATTCTTTCGACTGGACAGGTGGATGGAGTGGTAAAGCTCAATTCCTTGTTGCTTATCAAGAGTCAGAGACTGTACTTGGTTACTTCTGCGATAAGATGATAGAGGCTGATAATGATAAATCTAACTATGTTACAACACCAATCTCTAATCCAATAGTAGCTAATGTTACTTTAGTTTCAGAGAACTATGATGCTACTGAGGGTAACGATAAAGGTGTATATGTTAGAAATGGAACAAAGATTCAGCTATACAATGCTATTATAACTGGTAAGGCTAAAGATATCCAAGTTACTGATAAAACAGAAGACACTAACGTTGAGACTTATCTTAAAAATGGTGATTCAGTTCTTGATTACGTATATATTACTTCGGAGCTTTCAAGCAAGAATAACATATACACTAACGCTGATTTCGTGGCTAACACTAATAATAAAACTACCTATACTCCTTCATTCACTAAGAAGTATTTCGGTATCGTTGCTGGTGGTAAAGATATGAAAACTGTAGATAGCTGGTTTACTACTGCTAATTATAAGGGTGCTATCGACCCAGCTAATGACTGGACAGTTGGTTTATTAGTTGACTAATTAATTTATTATTACTATAGTAATTAGTAAATGAATTATTAGAACTCCACTCTATAAACAAGAAATTGTCTCAAAAACATGTTGTCACTTCTTGAAACACATAAATACTTGCGTACATAAGTAGGCTCTGTTTTTGCTCGTCACGAAGTATCAGAACTGAATTTTGATACGAATTTCTAATAAAGGAGGCTGTCTCGAATATATTTCGAGGCAGCCTCTTTCATCTTTGTAAAACTTCTAATTATATGAGCCTGATATGTCATACATAGATATGGTAAATGATCCATGCGGTAAGACTATCTCTCCTCTGTATGGCTGTTCTGTTACGTATTGTACAGATGAAAGCTCTCCTTCTCCTTCAAAAGTGGCAACTGGACTCCCTGATGGTACGGAACTTTCAATATCATAGACATAAATCTTATATTTATCTCCATTTTGAGTTCCTACTATAAGATAGTTATAAACCTTTCTATTCATAGGGGCATTGTTCATAGTTGTCGTGGCAAATCTATTTGCAAGATATGTTATCTTCTCACCTGCACCTATCCCTTGGATGTTTACCTTTTCTTCACTCTTATCTAATAGTTTATATGCATATAAATCGCTACCATCTGCATAAAACATGATAGCGGCATATTTGCTATTCATACAATAAACAGGTGAAGTAGCAAGTTTTGTTCCGCTTATATCTGTAACTTCTGCGATTGGATTTGCTGGATTCATCATAGTTGGTTGTAATGTATACAGATAACTTTTTGTTGGATCTTCAGTACTTTGCATGATAGAGTAATAATCATTCACATACATACCTGCTTCGTAAAGACCAAGGTATCTCATTTCGTGCGTTATGTTATTTGGAGTGTAGCCGTGGGCAGGTACAGAACCAGATGTGTTTTCGTCATTATATGTATATACTTCAAATGGCTGAGGGAAGGTATACATGAAACGATTGTTCTTGTCATCAAAGAATAGATGGCCAAATGGACTGTCACAATATTTAACATTAGGTTCTATCCCATCAGAGTTATTGATAGTATACGGAATTTCGATAAACTTACCAGAAGGGTATTGTCCTCCACGGTCTACAATGTATGGTAAATAGTAAATGCCTTTATTTGTCAATAACATGGTACCTAAAGTGTTAAATGTCGTAGCAAAAGGTATTTCACCATCTTTCAAACCGTTAAAAGTGATGTTGTCTTTATTGAAGATATATTTCATATCAGTAACACTAACTACATTAAAATCTTCTGTAGTTGAGACACTAAGAGTCTTAGGGTCTTTATTCGTTCCCGTCTCTAAATCAAAATATG
>CAYIZU010000058.1:9089-10824 GCA_964367795.1 uncultured Rikenellaceae bacterium
CAAGAGTATGCAGGTCCATATCCGTGCCACCATCAATCCCTTTTAAAACATAAAAACCGGTTGAATAATAGTTGTTTATATTTACATATGAAGATTGAGTAGTAAATTGACCAGTATTACTATTCTTAACCTCTAAAAATATATGATAGCGCCCAGGAGACTCTTTAGCCACATAGCTAAGGTTCTTCTCTGTACCAATCTCTTTAATGTCTACAGTGTCACTTGCAGAGGTTAGAAACATTTTCCAACTATATGTTAGGTTGTCATTAGAGTTGCTAACATTAATAGTTGGTTCAATCACTATGGGTTTATCGCCAACCATTGCGTTATATTCATTTTCAAAAGGCTCAATGCTTAGAATCACTTTATCATCATAATGGTAATTATCGTCGCTACTATAACAAGCAACTAAAATAGTTGTAATAGATAAAACGAAATAATATTTTATATTTTTTAACATAATTTATTTATTTAAAATGATTAATTAAATTTAACTGTTACACTATTGTATTCAACAGGTTCACTTAATGGATCAAGACCGTCGGCATCTCTAAGTGCATTAACACGGTTTAGTTCGCGATTAAATTCTCCCACCCAATAAGCGGTAATCACATCATCACTCGAACATATTGCTTCTATCCAATCTTCATTGAGTATCGTATCTCTTGCAGCTAATACATCCCTCATAATTTTATGTTTTTCTGGTCCATAGCTACCAAATAACCAGTATGCAGACTCGCTGAAATTACCCGAATTTTTGTATATCGTATCCCAATTTGATGGCATAACTAAAATGTCCGATATTGTTAATATCCTCTCTTGCGTCAATGTTTCAGCAAGAAAAAAGTCATCATTAGCAACCAGTTTAATACCTAAGTAGAATGTATCTTCACCCAAGGCATCACGTTTAAATATAATTGGTATTCTAACGCTTGCCTGGTTAGGTGCAACAGTTAGAGCTGCAGAGGTAATGGAATTATCCAATGCCACAAAGTGAACGCCTGCAATTGCATTATCTTTGTCTTTTACATTATATTGTTCAATTGTTATTGTTCGCGATGAAGAGCTATTAGCTCCCATGATATTAACATCGGCATAAACTTTTATTTCATCGACGCTTGCATGGTATGCTGAAAAGGTATAGTTAAAAACTTGCCCATCCTCATTATATATAAGATCAAATCCAACATAACTATCAGTTCCTTCGTATTTTATTTGCTCCATTGAACACGACAAGAGTGATAGACCAAGCATAAGAACGAAAAATATTTTTGTATATCTCATAATTGTAATATTTATATTATTAATTATTGTCTTGCTAATTCACTTTCTGGAATAGGAAGAATATAGTTTATCTCGGTAAGGTCAGTGTTTGAACCGAAAAGCATCTCTTTAGCTGCATGACGCTTGAAGAAGTAGAATAGTTGCCCCTCTCCATAAAATTCGCGGCGATACTCTGTCTCAAGAAGTGATACTCTATTATCTTCTGTCATTGTTGATGCACTAATAATTCCGCGCGAGGTCACAAATTTTGAGTAATACTCATTTGCCACTGTTAGGTCACTTTCACATTCAGCTACTATTAGATACATTTCCGCAAGGCGAATGATAGGGACAATCAAGTGTTTTGTTAACTTCTCAATCTCTGTATTAGTCGAAATACTTCTACCGTAAGGGAATTTGTTTAGCTTCATATCATTGGGACTATTGATGCTTTCACTTTCCCATAACTTAT
>CAYIZU010000059.1:0-2144 GCA_964367795.1 uncultured Rikenellaceae bacterium
TAGAGACCAAAAGCGCCAGCCAAAAGCGAAAATATTGCCAGACTTTAGCAATAAAACTGAAAAAGCTGGTAGAAAACAAAAATCGCCCCAAAAGCTAAATCTGTGATTATCAGTTCAATGAATCTTTTTTAAGAGTCGACTAAATAGGGCGTTAGGCTATGTGTGAGAAAAGTGCGCCGAATCGGAACGTAGTTTGTATACGTGGGGATTCGGCGCACTTTTTTCGTGCAAAGGGTCATTAGCAAAACCACTTATGGCTGTATTCTAATTGGTTAAGCCTTAAGAACCTGCGTGTATTATCTTTTATTTCAATATGCCACTTTTATGTAGTAGAGTCCAATTCCTCGTCCAGTTATTAGAGCCAACGGCACCTTTAAATGTTACAATATCAAAACCATTTGGCAGTGTTGCCATATTATCCGATACTCCGTTAAATGGTATTAGATTATGTGGTGCTGTGCTTGATATTCCTGGATTGTATATAGTATTTGAGCCTCCCGTGAAGTGCATCTTAAAACTCACTTGTGCTGCTGAAAAATCAGCACTTATATCGGTATATACATCAAACATATTATCTTCTATATTAGCTGCAACATCATAGAATATATTATTATTAAGTAGTAATCGTCCATTCTCATATTGAGCATATGAGTCGTTAACGCCATTTTCATAGTTAACCTCAACGCCACGAGTTTGATTTAGAAATATAGAGTTGTAAATTCTTCCTCCAGCACTTGAATTAAAAATAACGCACTCTTTATTCAAAGCAGCACCTTGCCCTATGAAAGTACCATTTGCAATGATTGGCATTGTGATAGGTTTATTCTCTCTATCATTAACCTCAATCATAGTAGTTCCAAAATTTGGTTCTTGAATACCAACAATAAATTGAATATTCCCATTATACCCTTTCTCAATATCAAATAAATCGTCTCCACAGAAAGCAGCTACTAAATATTTACAGTTTACTGTTCCACCAAATATTTCTATACCGTCATCCTGGCATGAAATAACTTCAATATACTCAATCACTGTCTTATTACCTACGCCACCCAAAGTGAGTCCATTGACATCGTTGATATCCGAAAGTCTTGTGCCTCCGTGGCGTATAGATACATATTTTAATATACCTGAGTCATCGTCATTGGTTAATCCTCCATATAAGGCTCTCGTTTCTGTGTTAGGTATCCCTTCGATGTAGTCTTCGCCCGAGGCAGTATTTATTTTTGCTTTTCCTAAGATGTAAATACCTCCCCAAAGTCCAGATGTTTTGGGTGTTACAGAACCCGATAAATCATCCTTCTCGGCAGTAAATATTATTGGTTCATTCTCTGTGCCTTCGGCTATAATACGCCCGCCACGAGCAACAATCAGGGCACTTGCATCCTCCCCTTGTCCCTCTTTAAAGCGGATTACAGCTCCCGGTTCAATAGTAAGTGTTTGCCCATCGTTTACGTAAACTCTACCATCAATTAGGTAGTTAACTCCTTTAGCCCATACTGCGTCGCCAGTACCACTGCCATTATCTATAATTACTGTTGGACCCTCTGGTATTTTATAATCACTTTTGCGACAACCAGAAACCATAACAAGTGTGGCGCAAATAATATATAATATTGACTTTTTCATACGTTTAGAATTTCATTTCAAGGTTTAAATAAATAGTTGATTCCATCTCCATGTTTTGCGCTAAAGGTACCCAATCATGGTAGCTCAATGCAACTTTAACCTTCGGTAGAATTATATATTCAACACCTGCAATAATGGCAGAACCATCTTTTGCAAGGTTCCATGGTAGGTTCTCCTCTTCTGTTACCGAAGATACAAGGTAGTCATAACGACCCCATAGTTGTAACTTTTTTGTTAGGTTTAGCGAACCATAAGCTGAATATCCATAGCGATTATTACCTTTTATATATTTCTCGTTCTGTTTCATCACTGTTTCTCCACCCAACGAGAAAATAGACCTTTTATAGCCAATGAATGCAGTATATGTATTTTGCGAAACACCCTCTTTATGCATCACATCTCCATATATTCTCATAGTCCAATTTTTGTTTGGTTTAAATGTCACACCTCCAGATACCTTGAAGGCGTTGTCAACTTGAACCTCTTGATAGCCTTCTCCATTAAATATGGCAAAA
>CAYIZU010000059.1:2154-2987 GCA_964367795.1 uncultured Rikenellaceae bacterium
ATCAGCCTCAAACTTATCCCATTTCCCAGCTATACTTATACCTAAATCGGCACTTGGACCTAAACCATTTCCTTCGGCAATATTTTGCGCAAGATAGCGTCGTGTCCAAAATTTATTCTGCACTCCAAATTGATATGTGTCAATCATACCAAATCCAATTTTATAGTTCTTAAAACTGTAAAATGCAGCTGCTGTTTTGAAATAGGCATATCGGCGTAACTGTTTGTCGTTTGATATTTCATCAGGAGAGCCAATGTCTAACTTCAATGCCATGCTAATCCGCGAGGTGAAGTTATAGTTATAGCCGAGGTATGCTCTTGAAACTTCAAAACTTGTTATTGGCTCAGAGCTAACAAGTGATGTGTTGAAATTTGCATAGAGTGTTCCTTGAAATTTCCCATTCGGGACAAAATCCTCTTTTTGTGCATACGTGTCAACGCTACTTAGCATAAATAGTGATAGTAGCGTAAAATAAAGTACGGTTTTCTTCATAATTAATCCATTCATTAAGCTTATTACACCCACTTAGGGTGTGCAAATATAATAATTTTTTTACATTATTGATACATCTACTATTTAAGGTCGTATTTATTAATATTTTTTAGTTCGATTTTTTTGTTGTATATTTGCATGGTGTAGAGATATTTTAGAAACAATAACAAAATATATTAATAAAAAAAATGAATTCAGAGTTTAAAAAATTTGCACGTGGGCATATGGGTATTAGTTCACATGCTCTTGATACCTATGCTGATAAAACGGTGGGTTATGTGTCGCCAACTGTCACAGAAGAGCGTCATTTAAATATTGCACAAATGGATGTATTTTCTCGC
>CAYIZU010000059.1:2997-10673 GCA_964367795.1 uncultured Rikenellaceae bacterium
CGCCTTATGATGGAAAGGATAATATTTCTTGGTGCTCCTATTAATGATGAAGTGGCTAATATAGTGCAGGCACAAATGCTATTTTTAGAGTCAACAGCACCTAATCAAGATATTAAATTATATATTAACTCTCCAGGAGGCTCTGTGTATGCAGGTCTTGGTATATACGACACTATGCAGCTTATAACATGTGACGTTGAGACTATATGTACAGGTCTTGCAGCATCAATGGGAGCTATCCTTCTCACTGCGGGAGCAACGGGAAAACGTTCTGCACTGCGCCATTCGCGCGTTATGATACATCAACCATTAGGTGGTGTTCAAGGACAGGCTTCGGATATAGAGATAACTGCTCGACAAATACTTCAGCTGAAAAAAGAGTTGTATGATATATTATCTTTTCACAGTGGAGTGGATTATCAAAAGATAGAGCGCGATTCGGATAGAGACTATTGGATGAGCTCATCGGAGGCTGTTGAATATGGTTTAATAGATAATGTGTTAATAAGAAAATAATAGTAATGAGCAACATAGAAGATAAAAGAAAATGCTCGTTTTGCGGTAATGAAGAGAATTTCTCAACCCTAATGTTTGAGGGTGAGAATGGAGTACTTATATGTGAAGAGTGTATAGAGCGTGGGCATGTCATTATCGCCGAAGAGGCAGTAGAAAAGAAACGTAGTGGGTTTAAGATAAACAAAGATAGAATCCTAAAACCTTCGCAGATAAAGTCTATCCTTGATGAATATGTTATAGGGCAGGATGACGCTAAGAAGTATATGAGCGTGGCGGTATATAACCACTATAAGCGTCTTATTCATAATGATACAGATATAGCAAAAAAAGATGATATTGAGCTGGATAAATCAAACATGATGCTTATTGGTGATACAGGTACTGGTAAGACACTAATGGCTCGCACGATAGCTAAACTACTTCACGTTCCATTTACCATTGTCGACGCAACTGCGTTAACACAAGCTGGATACGTAGGTGAGGATGTGGAGAATATCCTAACACGTCTTTTGCAGGCTGCCGACTATAATGTGGAACTTGCAGAGAGAGGTATTATCTTTATTGACGAGATAGATAAGATAGCGCGTAAGGGCGATAACCCTTCTATTACAAGAGATGTATCTGGCGAGGGTGTACAGCAAGCTCTTTTAAAGATATTGGAGGGTACACTTGTTAATGTTCCACCTCAAGGAGGGCGTAAGCACCCTGATCAGAAATATATACAGGTAGAGACGAAAAATATTCTATTCATCTGTGGTGGTGCATTTGACGGCATAAAGCAGAAGATAGCTCAAAGATTAAATACTAAGGCTATCGGTTATGGGGCAAGTGGAAATAGAGAAAAGGTTAACATGGACAACATACTGCAATATGTTACTCCGCAAGATATAAAGTCTTTTGGACTAATACCAGAACTTGTTGGTAGAATACCAGTACTTACATATCTGGAACCACTAAATAGGGAGGCTTTATTGAAAATTCTTGTAGAACCAAAAAACGCGATAACAAAACAGTATACTAAGCTATTTGAGTATGATAATATAAAATTATCCTTTACCGATGAGGCGTTAGGTTTCATTGTAGATAAAGCTATTGAGTTTGGCTTAGGGGCAAGAGGGTTGCGTTCTATCTGCGAGGCTATCATGATTGATGCTATGTTTGAGATAAGTGATGAAACCAAAGAATTAATAGTGACTTTGGAGTATGCTGAACGTAATTTCAACAGAAATAGAAAATTACTTGCCAATAAGAAAGTGTGCTAAATGGTTGATGGAATAAAAAATATTAATCGAGACAGCGAGTATGAAGAGCAGATAAGGCCGCAGGAACTCGACGACTTTAGTGGTCAGAGTAAAACGGTTGAGAATCTACGTATCTTTATTAAAGCGGCCATCATGCGTTCAGAACCCTTAGATCATGTATTGTTGCATGGTCCCCCGGGGTTAGGTAAAACAACTCTTGCTAATATCATAAGTAATGAGCTTGGTGTATCGCTGAAATTAACTTCTGGTCCTGTGTTGGATAAGCCAGGAGATCTTGCTGGGCTCTTAACGAATCTGGATGAGGGAGATGTGCTTTTTATTGATGAGATACATCGTTTGTCACCAGTGGTGGAGGAGTATTTATATTCTGCAATGGAGGATTATTCAATAGATGTTGTTTTGGATAAAGGGCCGGGTGCACGTAGTATTCAGATTGAAGTTGCTCCGTTTACTCTTATAGGAGCAACAACACGTAGCGGACTGTTAACATCACCATTAAGGGCTCGATTTGGTATTCAATGCCTGTTGGAGTACTATGATACGGCAACTCTAAATCGTATAATACGACGTTCGGCTGGAATACTTGGAACGAAGATAGAGGAGGATGCCTCTATGGAGTTAGCGCGTCGCAGTAGAGGTACCCCCAGAGTGGCTAATGCATTGCTCCGTCGAGTGAGAGATTTTGCCATGGTTAAGGGTAGTGGGGTAATAGATAAAGAGATAACGCGCTATGCCTTAGATGCTCTGAATATTGATCTACATGGATTGGATAAGATGGATAATAAGATATTGGATACTTTAATTAATAAATTTTCTGGTGGTCCAGTTGGTCTTGGGACTATATCAACAGCTGTAGGCGAGGATTCTGGTACTATAGAAGAGGTTCACGAGCCTTTTTTGATACAAGAGGGTTTTATTAAGCGAACATCAAGGGGAAGAGAGGCAACAGAAAAGGCATATAACCATTTAGGTGTTACCCCTCCGCATATAATAACATCATTATTTGATTAAGATGACAAAGTTAAGTGTAAATATAAATAAGATAGCCACCATAAGAAATGCACGAGGTGGTAATACTCCAAATGTTGTTGAGGCAGCCCTTAACAGCGAACGTTTTGGAGGTCAGGGGGTGACAGTACATCCTCGTCCAGATGAGAGACATATCCGTTATAGTGATGTTAGGGAGTTGTCGCAAGTGGTAACAACGGAATTTAATATAGAGGGGTATCCGTCGGAGGATTTTATTCAATTGGTGCTGGAAGTAGTTCCTCATCAAGTGACCTTGGTTCCCGATCCACCAGAGGCAATAACTTCTAATAGTGGATGGGATACAATAACTCATAAAGAGTATCTAAAGGGTATCGTGGCTCGATTTAAAGAGAAAGGTATTCGTGTATCAATATTTTTAAATCCGGTACCGGAACTTGTTAGTCATGCTGCCGAGTGCGGTACTGATAGGATTGAGCTATATACAGAGCCTTATGCTGCCGAGTATGCTATGAATAGAGAGCAAGCAATAGCTCCTTTCGTCGCAACGGCATTAGAGGCAGAGAAATATGGGTTAGGGTTAAATGCAGGTCATGATTTAAGCTTAGAGAATTTACGGTACTTTGCACAAAATATACCCAACTTATTAGAGGTTTCGATAGGGCATGCACTTATATCTGATGCTCTATATTATGGATTAGAGAATACTATACAATTATATCTTAGGGAGTTGAAATAGATGAATGGTAGGCTAAATAATAAGGTGTTTAATATCATAGGCTCACTGCTCGACAAAGAAGGTGTTGAGGGTTATGTTATTGGTGGATATGTTCGGGATTACTTCCTCTCGCGTGAGTGTAAAGATATTGATGTTGTTGTTGTTGGAAGTGGCTTAGATATAGCGGAGAAGTTAGGAGCTATCCTTAAAACCAACGTTACATTATTTAAGAATTTTGGTACCGCCATGTTACGCTATGGTGATTTAGAGTTGGAATTTGTTGGAGCACGCAAAGAGTCTTATATGCGCAATTCACGAAAACCTATTGTGGAAGAGGGTACCATTGAGGATGATCAGAACCGTAGGGATTTTACCATTAATGCAATGGCTTTTTCTCTTAATAGAGAGAGGTATGGAGAGCTTATTGACCCATTTAATGGTATGAAGGATATGGAAAATAGGATATTGAGAACACCATTAGATCCAAATATTACCTTTTCAGATGATCCATTACGCATGATAAGGGCTATTCGCTTTGCAACACAACTTGGATTTACAATTGAAGATAAGACTTTTCAAGCTATAAAAGAAAATGCGGATAGAATTAAAATAGTATCTATTGAGCGTATCACCACAGAGATAGAAAAGATAATTCTTTCTCCAAAACCTTCCGTTGGATTTTATCTACTTAGTAAAAGTGGGCTATTACCATACATCTTCCCTTTTATGGAGAATTTAAAAGGTGTCGAATCACGAAATGGTAGAGCTCATAAAGATAATTTTATTCACACGCTGACAGTATTAGATAATGTAGCAAAGGTAGATGGAGGTAAGCTATGGTTACGTTGGGCCGCTCTTTTACACGATGTTGGCAAGCCTGCCACTAAAGCATGGGAGAATGGTGCTGGTTGGACATTTCATTCGCATGAAGTGGTGGGGTCAAAGATGGCTAAAAAAATTTTTCGTGATATGCGACTGCCACTTGGAGCACCGCTCGAATATGTTCGCAAATTGATCTTTTTACATCTGCGGCCAATAGCTCTTGCTAATGAAGTGGTGACGGATTCTGCTGTTAGGAGACTGCTTTTCGAGGCTGGTGACGAAATAGATGATTTGATGATGTTATGCGAGGCAGATATCACCTCTGCTAATGATAACAAAGTTAAACGCTACATGGAAAATTTTACCGTTGTGCGTAATATGTTAAAGGAGATAGAGGAGAAAGATAGAGTGCGAAATTTTCAACCTCCTATAACGGGGCAGATAATAATGGATAGATATAATATACCACCATCTTCTATTGTTGGAGAGATAAAAGCAGAGATAAAAGAGGCTATATTAGATGGTAAAATAGGCAATGATTATGATGAGGCGTATGCTCTAATGGAGGAGATAGCCAAGTCGAGAGGTATAAAGTAGTATGTTTGGTATCACTGAAGAGAATTTTAATTACCTACTTAGCAACGAGGCGCGTGATATAATTGATAGGGAAATAAATAGCAATCCTGCACAGTTAGCTTTGCGTGGCGTTCGTGCTGTGGTGTGTAATCAAATAAAATATCTTCAAAAGTGCCGATATAAACTACCACATCTTTATGATGTTAGGGGTATTATTCCTCCGCTATCATATGAACAATCAAGTAGTTACCATACATCTGCATCGCGAAAGTATAGCGGTGAAAGAGTACTTGATTTAACTTGTGGATTGGGTGTTGATGCATATTTTTTAAGCAAAAATTTTGATAGTGTTATAACCTTAGAGAGAGAAGAACTGCTTGCAAGAGTGGCAACCGAAAATTTTAAAAGATTAGGAGCTACAAATATCGAAGTTGTAAATATATCAGCAAAAGAGTATCTTGATAGCTATATTGGCGAAAAGTTTGATATGATATACATTGACCCGGCAAGGCGTGATGACAAAAGAAAGATTTTTTTGTTAGAAGATTGTTCTCCAAATATTGTCGAGCTACTTCCTCGGATGAAAGAGCTTGCTAAGAAGGTTGTCATTAAACTATCTCCTCTTTTTGATAGGGCAGAGGCAGAGCGTATATTAGGGAGAGATATTTCGCTTAGAGCTATATCTGTTGGAGGTGAGTGTAAAGAGTTAGTTATCGAGATAGAAGATGGTAGTGTACCACATATCTATTGTGATATAATAGACAGAGCGGGTAGGGTAGTGTGTCTATCCTTTAACACAGATGAGCTAAATAACAAGATAATAAAGGCGAGTTTAGAGATGGAAAAGTATAGGTATGTATCACTACCCGATGTGTCGTTGCGCAAAATGCGATGTGTAGAAGATTATTTTGTAAAATATTTTAAAAGCGACTGTTTTTATTATGATAATGAGTTAGCATTGTCAAGCAGTAAACCTAACGATTTTGCAGGTAGGGTGTACGAGATAGAAAAAGTTATTTCGTATAAACCAAAACTGTTTAAGCGTGAGAAGATAAAAGAGGCAACAGTTATAACGTATAATTTCAGATATTCCGCAGAGGATATTTACAAAACTCTTGGATTGAAGAATAGAGGCTCTAAACATCTTATATTTACCAATATAAACAATGAATCATTAATAATTTTTGTTAAGTTATGATAGATAAACTATTAGAGGTTAATCCAATATTATTAGCTATATTAGCCACCCTTTTTACGTGGTTTATGACCGCTTTAGGTGCATCATTGGTCTTTTTTGGTCGTAATATGAGTGAACGAGCAATGAATGTGTTACTTGGTTTTGCAGCCGGTGTTATGATAGCTGCCAGTTTTTGGTCGTTATTGCAGCCAGCTATTGAGATAAGCGAAGATCGAGGTATGGGATGGCATCCTGCAGTTATTGGTTTCCTGCTTGGAGGTCTATTTCTTTTTGGGGTGGATAAAATACTGCCACATATACATTTTAATGCAGTCACAGGTGAAACCACGCGCGAAGGTATGCAATCGTCGTGGAAGCGTAGTGTGTTATTGGCTCTTGCAGTAACACTTCATAACATACCTGAAGGTTTGGCAGTAGGGGTTGCGTTTGGTGTGGCAGGCGCGACGGGAGATCCAGCTCTTATAGGTGGAGCAGTATCATTAGCTATTGGTATGGGCATACAGAATTTTCCCGAAGGAGCTATCGTTTCGGTTCCTATGGCTCGCGAGGGCGTATCGCGTTGGAAAGCTTTTAATTTAGGGCAGATGTCGGGGGCAGTTGAACCAATAGCAGCACTAATAGGTGCATGGTTAGTACTAAGCGTTGAGCCTATTATGCCTTATGCTCTGGCTTTTGCAGCAGGGGCTATGATATTTGTTGTTATTGAAGAGCTAATACCATCATCGCAAAATGGAAAACACTCTGATCTTGCAACCTTTAGTGCAATGATTGGTTTTGTGATGATGATGATGATGGATTTACAACTTTCTTAGATTTTTTTCAATAACTTTATTTTGCGGTAAGTGTTGTGCTATATCTGACGTATCCCATACCTGACGAATATAAATCGTTTGGTCTCTCTTCATAGGTATGAGTTACTTCATGTGCATCTATCGTATTAATATTTTGAAAGCTACCCACAAAGCTATCTGTCAAATATGTTTTTATGAATTCGTGTTCGTCAAGAAAATCATTATAATAATCCTCTCTTATAGTATCTTTCACACTGAAACTAATTTCGTTACCTGAAACTTCATACCCTATTCTATAAGATATAGTAGTATCTCTGTAAATAGATATTTTCCATATCAGAGAATCCTCTGATATTATTTCAATACTGTCTGTGGAGTTACTAAAACTCTTCCCAATTACATCTTCAATGGATTGGTATGTAGGTATATTATTTTTGTTACATGCCACCGATACGATGAACATTAATATTATATATTTCAATTTCATAATCTCTATTAGTAAGAATCACACACTTTTTTAATATCCATAGTAAAACCATCATCAGTTGGTTTAAATTTACCTTTCTCTTTTAGAAACACAATTATCTCGTCTGCATTCATGTCTGATGCGGAACACGTATTAAATCGAGTATCGCTACCAAATCTTTCAATAATTGCCGTTTTTAATGAGTACTCAGAGAAACTCTTTCCTTCCATCATGCGCAGTATCTCGTGCGCATGTATCATATCTGCCATATACAAAAAATATTAAAACACCCCGACATAACGCGCGTCAGTTCGTAAATATTGTATTGCTATGATGAAAT
>CAYIZU010000060.1:0-10626 GCA_964367795.1 uncultured Rikenellaceae bacterium
CAAAAAAATCATCTCGCAATGTTCTATTCAATACGATAACATCTGCTCCCTCTTTAGTAAAGGCATATTTCGCAGCCATTCCGGCACCACCTCCACCTAAAATAGCTACTTTTGCACCTTTAATATTGCCTAAACCATATATTGCCCCTGCAATATCGGTGTTATATACTCGTATCGTCCCATCATCAAACTTCTTGAGGGTATTAAAAAAGCCTAACTCCTTAGCTGCAATGCCATATAGCGATGATTCATCTATTGCCCTATCTATATCAAAGCAATTACGCCATAGCTCTATAGACTTAAAGGGAGCTGTTACATTTAGACCGCTCATATTTAGGTTGTTGAACTTCTGCCATGCATCTTCTGGTGTATCGGCTGGTAGAAGAATATATTTATACTCCTCTTCGCTATATCTTTCATGGAATAGGGTAGGGCTTAGTGAGTGCTCTACTGGGCAGCCTGTTACACCGAAAATCTTCATATATGATTAATAAACAATTTTAGTCTTAATCTTAAAATCGCCTTCGCTATGAATAGAGCGGGTTTTATCGATAAGCGAAGAGGGCTCTACTGGTAGTAATACACCAAAATTCAACACGTGGCGCATGCGGGCTCTTTGGTCCTTGGTAAACTTACCAAAGTCAATATAGCTATAATCCATCCAGTTGGTTGATTTGAATGTTGAACCGTCACTTGCAGTGCGCTGAAATAGGAATGGCAGGTCATCAAATGTTAGATTTCCATTTAACTCTATATAGCTGTCAATTGATTTCATATATGCAATTCTATTATATGATGGGGTATCCTCACAGTAATCGCTATCAATTATATAATCCAGTGCACCATCATCATCTTCGCTATAAACATGATGCAAGCCAAGGTAGTGCCCCATTTCGTGCGCTAACACGTAATGAACATCGGTGGGGTCATAAGATGTAGTAGTACTCTCATTATTTATTATTGATGATTCAAGAGATATTCCAAAAGGGGTATTTAGATTATTCATTGTTATATATCTATATGGAACGTCAATTGTTCCCTCTAAGGAAAATTCTCCTTCAAGTGTTAAAGGAAGACTCCCTGCTCCTAAAACACCCTCTTCCGCTATATCGTATATGAAGATATTAATATATTTCTTAGGATCCCATAGCAGTGAGTAGTATCCTGCATTAGGGTCTAACATAAATTCATCAACCGATATTTTATTATTTTGTCTCTTGACGTAGTTAACACCTGCATTTGCTAATGGTTGTCCTGTTGGATTATTGGTTGCAGCAACAAATCTAGCACCTACATCAATACCAGTAGTTGTACCATCATAATTGTCATTTAAGCGTTTTATTAGGGTGCTAAATCTTGAACTTGGGATATATTCCTTAGGATCGTTTTCATTAGTGTACAGCACATGAAATATAACCGGTAGGACCTTCTCTACCGCACCTTCCTGAGTTACTGTTATCAACTCATTAGGCTCACTGCTTCCGTTGTGATATATCTTTATGGTGATATCACGGTCATCATTACTATCGTTTGGTTCTAATATCAAAGATATATTCCCACTCCCTTCGCTATCTTTAACCTTACACCAATCTTCACTTTTATCTATCTCTGCACGCCATGAAATTCCATTATCCATTACTATTTGCGCATCTTTTGCCATCTCTTCTACCCTAATTTCTCTATTTGTAGAGGTAGTTTCTTTCCCCTTATCTCCACATGATGTAAAAATAAGAGCTGTTATAATAATATAAAAAAGTCTCTTCATAACTATAATATTTTAATTTTTTCCACTCCATCAATTTGTTTTAACATATATAAAAGGCTATCTGTATTTGTTCCATCGGATAGATTAAGTTTAATAGTAACAAGGGTTTTATCTTTCATGAACTCGTTTGTTATACTTCGTAACTCAATACCTATATGTTGTGCTATATCTTGTATATCGGCAGCAGTTATACTGTTTTTTGATACTATCTTAACGCTAATCTCTCGTTTTCCAGCTTTTTCGCTACTTTTCCATGTGGCTTCTATTACTCTATAAGGATGACGTTCAGTCATCTGTTTTGCATTAGTACAGCTACGCTTATGGATAGTTATTCCATTAAGTATGGTGACAAAACCAAAAATTTCATCTCCATATACAGGTGAGCAACATTGCGCAAAACGATAATCAATACCTTTCACATTCTCCCCAACAATGAGCATATTGGTGTTTGTTTTATCTTCACTCTTCACCTTAGAGGAAACATGCTCCTCGGCTGTACGGGTAGATGTAAGTTCACCTGCCGCAAAACGAGTAAGTAGCTGCTTAACATCAGCCATAGGGATATCCTCTAAAGCTAATTTACGATACAGTTCAACGCCACTTTTTAGTTTGTAGTGCTTGCAAAGCGTAACAACAGCAATATCAAGGTCGAGTCCCAACTTCCAGTTCTTTAACTTACGTTCTAAACTCTCACGCCCTACCTGAAACTCTTTCTGTTCAGCTTCGCGAAGGAATGCCTTTATAGCACTTTTTGCCTTTGATGTTACAACAATGTTTAACCAATCGGCGCGAGGTGTCTGGTTCTTAGCCGTCACTATCTCCACAAGGTCGCCACTGCTTAACCTGTCACGTATAGTTGCCGTTTTATGGTTTATCTTACCGGATATACAGTGATTCCCTATATCTCCATGAATATCATATGCAAAATCTAAAATAGTTGCACCACCACGTAATTTACGTAGGTCGCCAGTTGGAGTAAAGACAAATACCTCTTGACTCTTAAGCGATAGGTTATTATCAATGTTAAGTGTCTCTCCTTTCGATACATCTACACCTTCAACCATGCTACGGAGTTTTTCTAACCAGTCCTGCATGCTCTCGGCGCTGCTTTCAATACCTTTATAGCGCCAGTGCGCAGCAACGCCATTTTCGGCTGTTTCATCCATTCGCTTACTACGTATCTGCACCTCTACCCATCGCCCATGTTTTGTTACAACGGTAGTATGTAGTGATTCATATCCATTTGATTTAGGGATAGAAATCCAATCGCGCATACGTTTTGGGTTGGGTTTATAGTGGTCAGTGACTACCGAAAAGGCATACCAACAAAGTGCTTTTTCCTCTTTTGGTTCACAATCTATTATTATTCTCACCGCAAAAACGTCGTATACATTCTCAAAAGGTATATTATTTGTCGTCATCTTGCGCCATATGGAGTATATCGACTTAGTACGTCCTTTAATTTTGAAGTTTACACCCTTTTGTTCAAGTTGCTCTTCTATTGGCGTAATGAATTGTGCGATAAACCTTTCACGCTCCGTAGCACTCTCCTCTAACGATTGACGAATTGAGTTATAGTCATCGGGTTCAAGATATTTAAGAGCCAAGTCCTCCATCTCCGATTTAAGGGCATAGTAACCCAGTTTATGGGCTATCTGTGAGTATATGTAAAGACTCTCCCACGATTTTTTAGCCTGTTTAGCCGGTGGGAAATGTTCTAACGAACGCATAACTTCTGTTCTGTCGGCAACCTTTAAGAGTATCACGCGTGGGTTTACAGAGTATGATATAATCATATCCTTAAATCTTTCGGCTTGCTCGCTACTCATGTTTGTATTAACATCTGATATATTATTCATGCCTCTGAGAACTTCCTCGACGGCAGAGCCGAATTTATCACCTAATGCTTTTACATCTAATAAATTATATCGTGTAATATCGTGTAGAAGAGCCGCTATTACTGTGGTTGCATCAAGACGCATATCACGCATCACAATATCTGCAACCCCTAATGAATGACATATAAATGGTTCGCCACTATATCGCTTTCTATCTTTCAATAAGTCGTATGATACACGCAGTGCGGCAGCTATTGCAGCACTATCTTGCTCGTTAAAGCTCTCTTTAGCATATGTCAAAAAAGATTTTAATCGCCTCATATATCTATACTCTTATTAATTCTACACCATTGTGATACTCACGTAAATAATTTTTGAAATAGTTATAGCTATCTGCTGATATAACTTCATCACTATCAAAGAAACTATTATATAGCACCATGGCTAATTCAACACCTCTATTTCTGCATACTTCAAGACTTAGAAGAGTGTGATTTATACTTCCTAAACGTCCTGAGGTGACAAATACAAGAGGTAGTTTATGTTCTACAATATAGTCGAGAGTTGTATAAAATCCTTTTAGTGGTACATGTAGTCCCCCGGCTCCTTCTGTTAATACTATATCATATTTTTTACTTAATATCTCTAGTGATTCCTCTATTTTGCCAAAATCTATCTCTCTACCATCAATAGCGGCAGCGAGATGTGGTGACGCCGGGTAGTTAAATACTATAGGAGATGTTAAGCCCTCATAATCCTCTTCTTTAAGCTCTTCTCTCATGACCTTGCGATGAATCTTTATATCAATCATATCCCCTCCTGTTTGCACAAACTTATGAGTTATGACACTTCTTCCCTCATCCTTAAGTAGACGAGCCAATAGGGCAGTAGCATAACTCTTGCCAGCATCTGTATCAATTCCTGATATGAAATATATTCCATTTTTTAACTCCATAGCCTAATATTCAATAACCTTTTTTTCACCCATATATAGTGTAGCAATTCCAAAACTCAGGGTGCGTCGTTTACAATTAATAAAGCCAACATCTAACATTATTTTCTGAAAGGTTTCCCCCTCCGGGAAATCTATTACCGACTCAGGAAGATAGTTATACGCATATCTATCTTTTGACACCATGCGCCCCACAATAGGAAGTACACGCTTTATATAGAATAGATATGGTGCAGATATTATGCTATTTCGGGGTTTTGAGAACTCTAAAATAAAAATTTTTCCCCCTCCGCGCATAACACGCTGCATTTCACTAAGCCCCCTCTCTAAATTCTCAAAATTTCTTACTCCAAAAGCAACCGTTACCGCATCATAACATTCCGTTGAAAATGGTAATTCCATAGCATTGCACTGTATTAGCTCAATCCTACTGCCAAGACCACTACGCCAGACTTTAGCTCGTCCAACCTTTAGCATTTCGCGTGATAGGTCGCCCCCAGTGACGCGACAACCCTCAATCTTGCGAGCTATAGCAATCGCTAAGTCTCCCGTTCCTGTAGCCAAATCTAAAACCTTACTTGGTTGTGTTCGTTTCAAGGCACTAACCGTTCTTCGTCTCCAGCCCCTATCTATTCCTAACGAAAGTAGGTGATTTAGGAAGTCGTATCTGCGAGCTATTCCATCGAACATATTTCTTATATTCTCACTATCTTTTCTCATACTTTAATACCTCCGTTGGTCTTACTTTACCAATAAAAAATGTTGTTATCCACTGAAAGAGCAATAAAACAACTATAACTCCTAAGTTTAATAAAAAAATATCTCCCCAATTAAAATATACAGGTACGCTATCAACCGAATATCCATCAGAGTCTAATCTAATAATCTTAAAATGTTTCTGCGCCATAAGCAATGCAATTGTTAGGATATTTCCCACTAACATTGCTTTTGTTAGTATGGTGAGAGAGTTAATCATAAAGATAGCGCGAATACGATTCTTCGTCATCCCGACAACAGTTAGGACCCCAATCTGATAAATATTATTAAGAAGTAGTATCAAAAGTAGTGATACCACATTAATAATAACCACAATCATCATAATGGCTATAATAACCAATTCATTACTCTTTTGCAAGCCCAGCCAAGAAAATATCTGTGGATAATCTTCACGCGTTGAGCGCACCATAAACCCTAAATCACCATATCTATCATCAACTATATCACATAGCTTATCATAGCCATCGATATTATCCCCTTTATAAATAATCTCATAACCACCTACCTCACTCTTTGAGGCCTCCTCAATATATTGCACATTTCGCATATCTGTGATAATAAGTCCCTTATCAAAAGTCCCGATAGCCGTGTTATATACTCCAACAATATTATATAGCTCCCTAAAAGGTGGCTCCTCCATAAAAACAATTTCTAATTTAGAGCCATCCTTAAGCTTCATCTTCTTAGAGAGCTCTTCGGATATTATTATCTCTTTCGCTCTTTTATCTCCCTCTATCCTTGGTAGGCGACCGCTAATAAGGTATTCTTTGTAGAAGTTAAGTCTATCCATATCTCCAACCCCTTTAAGCATAACGCCATTAATCAAACCATCACGTCGAGCTAACCCGGAAGTGTTAAGATAAGGATAAAGTTTAAAGCCTCTATCAGCTAACTCTTGCTCCATATCGAAATTACGTTCAATCATCTCCCCTTGGACAGCCCCACTTCCATATTTTATGATATTGAAGTCGGCAACCATCCCTTTAACCTTACTTTCCACCTCATATGTAAAACCATCAACTACGCACAGGGCAATCACCATAACCATTATTGATACCGCTACGCCGATACCGGTCACCACCACCACTACACGCGAACCTCTAAATGCCTTGGCAAGAGTGAAGAGTAATCTATTAGACGAGCTCACCATCGCACTTATAGTCGTTACGCGTTGACGAATTACGATTTATTAGCTCTCCAATAAAACCGGATAGAAAAAGCTGAGAACCTAATATTATTGCCGTTAAAGCTATGAAGAATAGCGGTTGATCGACAATATCTCGTGGGATAATATTTTTTGATAGTAGAGATAATTTTTCATATATTAACCACCCAACAATGCCACCACCTGCTAAAAACATAATTGTTCCAAGCGCTCCAAATAGGTACATAGGACTTCTTCCGAATCGCGTTAAGAACATAACTGATAGTAGATCTAAATACCCTTTTAACATCCTCTCTAAGCCATATTTTGAAACCCCATATTTGCGAGCTCTATGTTCAACAACTTTTTCAGTTATTTTGCCAAATCCTGCCCTTTTAGCCAATATTGGAATATATCGATGCATTTCGCCATATACCTCGATAGATTTTACAACATTGCGTCTATAAGCTTTAAGTCCACAATTAAAATCATGTAGTTTAATACCAGAAACGATACGAGCGGTGCGATTGAAAAATTTACTCGGCAGAGTTTTTCCTAAAGGGTCGTGTCGGCGACGTTTCCAACCCGACACCAAATCATAACCACCCTCTTTTATCATGCTGTATAGGGCAGGTATTTCATCGGGGGAGTCTTGTAAATCGGCATCCATTGTTATTACGACATCTCCTTGAGCTCTCTCAAAGCCGACATATAAAGCGGCTGATTTTCCATAATTTCGGGAGAAGCGCACACCCTTAATATTAGAGTTTTTTTCGCGACATTTAGCAATTTCACTCCATGTGCTATCGTTACTGCCGTCATCAATGAAAAAAATCTCGTACGAATATTTATCAATATTCATAACTCGCTCTATCCACTCCACGAGATGTGGGATAGACTCCTCTTCGTTATATGCTGGGACTACTATTGTTATATCCATCTTTATTGTGTTCTATAAAACGCAAATATACATTTTTTTTTTATATTTTCAAAAACTTTTTTCTAAAAAAAATATTCCGGCAATCATGAATTAATGTAATATATTGATTGTCAAATTGTTGATGATGTATGTGTGTTGCTGTGTTCTTTGAATAAATATTATTTGTGGGAGTTTAGTTAAAAAAAATATAAAAAAAATTTGGTGGGTAAGAAAAAAACGTCTATATTTGCACTCGAAAAGATGGTGCCATAGCTCAGTTGGTAGAGCAAAGGACTGAAAATCCTTGTGTCCCCGGTTCGATTCCTGGTGGCACCACTTTAAAGAGATGCAAAATCTCGCAAATCCCTGAAACTCACACAGTTTCGGGGGTTTTTTGTTTTTAGTGAATTGGCAAAATAGTGCACTTTTGAGTGTTTGAAACTTTCCAATTCGTGGGACTAAAATTTTTAGACTAAAAAGTCCCACTCACACGGACGAAATACGCTGTTGTTCAAAGTTTTGCGTAGCGACAACTCCGCTTTCCTTTCCTAATTTTGTATTAATAATTTTAAACATCAACAAAATGGAAAGAAAACTTTTTTCAGTGCTGTTCTTTATTAAAAGAACCAAGCTTCGCAAGAATGGCGAAGCCCCAATCGTAGTGCGCATAACTTATGGTAAGCAGATTGCTGAGAGTCAAATTGGGAGGAGTGTCCCTGCCGAGAAGTGGTCGCAAGCCAAAGGGTGTGTAGTTGGTCGAGACAAGAAATCTAACGAAGTTAATGCCTATATCGAGATGGTACGTGTAAAGCTCTACAACATCCAGCAAGAGTTTGAGCGCACAAATGTTCTCTACACCGCCAATATGGTTAAAGATAGCTATCTAGGCAAAGGCGTAGAACAACGCACTCTCTATTCTACTTTCAAGGAGCATAATGACAAGTGTCGTGAGCTTATTGGTATTGACTATGAGTTAATCACGATTCGCAGATATGACAGCTGCTTGAAATATCTGATGGAGACTGTAAGTAGGCAGTATGGTAAAGATGAAATTCTACTATCTGAGGTAAATGGAGAGCTTGTGCGTAATTTTGAGCATTTTTTGAAAGCCGAGAGAGGGTGCGCCCAAAATACGGTTATCCGCTATATGAAGTGCTTCAAGAAGATTGTCAATCTTGCTATTGCTAACGAGTGGATGCATCGCAACCCATTTGCTGGTATCAAATTTCAAGAGCAGGTTGTGAATAAAGATTTCCTGACCCAAGAGGAGGTTACAAAACTTATTCAGACAGATTTTGGAATAGAGAAGTTGAATGTAGTTCGAGATATTTTTGCCTTTCAAATCTTTACAGGTTTGGCTTATGTCGATGTGCTCAATCTTCGCCCAGAGCATATTTCGTCTGAGGCGAGTGGCAAGATGTGGATTCGCAAAGCACGCCAAAAGACGGATAATATGTGCAATATTCCACTATTGCAACTGCCTCAAATGATATTGGATAAGTATGCGGTTCATCCTCAATGTACCTCAAAAGGTGTGCTTCTACCTGTATTCCATAATCAGACGATGAATGTTTACCTCAAACAAATTGCCACCCTATGCGGAATTACTAAAACGCTAACCACACACACCGCTCGTAGAACTTTTGCTACCGTAATTGCTTTGGCTAATAATGTGTCTTTAGCAAATGTCTCAAAGATGTTAGGGCACACAACAGTGCGAATGACACAGCGATATGCCAAAGTTTTGGATAGCTCTATTATGCGAGATATGGAGGCGGTAGAGAGTAGCTTATCTATGAATCATATAGCGTTGTAGATTATGGCGAACAGAGCGATAACAATTTCTGAGAATGGACAGGTATATATCCCTACCTCTGTCTCAATGAGAGATTTTGAGATTGTAACACTATTTGAGATAAATCACAATATATTTAGGAGAATTGTAAAGGATATTCTAAAATCGAATGTATGTAGTGGCGATTACTCTCAAGGTGGTGTAACTTATGGCAGCTTTATCTATCCTGATTATTATAGTTTAGATATAGTAGTTGCTATCTCTTTTAGGGTGCAATCGTGCAAAACGAAAATTTTTAGGGAGTATATAATAAAAAGAGTGGTTAAGCAATCTACTCAAAATTTGCTACTATCTTTTCAGGTAAATCCCATTGTTAATTGACGCAAAATCAGTAATTTTGCAAATAATTATTAGACTTATGACACAGAGTAATAAAATACAGATATTTGAAGAGCGTAAAGTGCGCACCTTATGGGATGACGAACAAGAGAAGTGGTATTTCTCTATCATCGATGTAATTGAGGTTTTGACAGATACAGATCGCCCACGTAAATATTGGAACGACCTTAAAAAGAAACTTCAAATTGAAGGCAGTGAACTGTCCGAAAAAATCGGACAGTTGAAAATGCGTGCCACAGATGGAAAAATGCGTATGACCGATGTTGCTGATACTGAGCAATTATTTCGTCTAATTCAATCTATACCATCACCTAAAGCAGAGCCATTTAAGCAGTGGATGGCACAAATTGCAAGTGAACGTTTAGATCAAATGCAAGACCCAGAGCTATCCATTGAGCAAGCGATGACAGATTATCGCAGATTGGGGTACTCAGAAAATTGGATTAACCAACGTATAAAATCCATTGAGATACGCAAAGAGCTAACCGATGAGTGGAAACGTTGCGGATTAGAGGAGGGGGGTGAATTTGCAACCCTAACCGATATAATCTACAAAACGTGGAGCGATCACAGCGCAAAAGAGTATAAGAGGCTAAAGAATCTCAAGAAAGAGAATCTGCGAGATAATATGACCAATGCGGAGTTAGTATTAAATATGTTAGCTGAGCTATCCACCAAAGGGATTTCAGAGGCAATCGACCCACAGACGATGGATCAGCACGCTGATGCAGCTCGCAAAGGCGGTGAGATTGCTCGTAATGCTCGACTTGATTTAGAGGCTAAAACAGGGCGTAAGGTTGTAACCTCCCTCAATGCCAAAAGCATCAAGGCACTGAAAGATAATAATGAAGAGTAGTTAATCATCTCGATAATCTTCGCAACTATGGCAAAGGGACGACTTTGCTGCGGAAGTAGTCAAGCACAAGCCACAAGTGGTTGAGCATAGCTCAATACTTGCCTATTCCTCCGTCAAAGTCAAATGTATAATACTACCCTTACTTTAGACAGTTTTCTCTTAATAAATAAGATATATCCTT
>CAYIZU010000061.1:0-6640 GCA_964367795.1 uncultured Rikenellaceae bacterium
AACTCATTTCACGCGCTGCATCTTCGCTGATTTGTATTTTTGCGGGTTTATAAAAGAGGTCGTCTCGAATTATTTCGAGGCGGCCTCTTTTATTAGAAATTTGTATCAAAATTCAGTTTTGGTGCTTCGTGATGAGTATAAAACGGAGCGTACTTATGTACGTGAGTATTTATGCGATTCAGGAAGTGACAAAAATGTTTTTGAGACAATTTATTTTTCAAATCACAAAAATCCTAAACCATCAAAGCGCATCACATAAAAGCAGTTTTTAGAACTCCCCTAAAATATTTTTCTTAGTCGAGCCACTGGTATTTCAAGCATCTCTCTATACTTGGCAACTGTACGCCTGGCTATCTTATACCCCTTCTCTTGAAGTATTATCATTAGTGCTTCATCTGTTAGTGGCGAGCGTTTATTTTCATTCTCTACACAATCGGAAAGAATTTTCTTTATTTCGCGCGATGATACCTCCTCTCCTTCGGCAGTATGCATTGCCTCGGAAAAGAAATATTTTAATGAATATACACCAAAATGAGTTTGAATGTATTTGCTATTGACAACACGTGATATTGTTGATACATCGAGCCCGGTCCTGTCGGCTATATCTTTTAGTATCATCGGCTTAAGTCTTGTCTCATCCCCATCTTCGAAATACTCTTTTTGAAATTTGTATATTGTATTCATGGTGAGTAGGAGCGTTGCATTGCGCTGCTTAATTGCCGATATAAACCATTTTGCAGACTCTATTTTTTGCTTGATAAATAATGCAGCCTCCTTATCCTTTTCGTTTTCGCTCTTTTCAAGACGAGAGGCTCGCTTATTCTCTTTAATTATGCTCTCTAACATATCCAGATAGCTCTCATTAACCTTGACATCTGGCATATTATTTTTATTTAATACTATCTCATATGTGTCGTTAGATATATCTAATATGAAATCAGGTATTATTTGAAGTGTTGGCTCTGACTGTAATGATTCTGTATATTGATTTGCTGGTTTAGGAGATAGACCAGTGATAACAGATATAACTTTTCGGAACTCCTCCTCGGTTACCTTTAATCGCGAAACAATCTTATCGTAATGTTTCTTTACGAATGGTTCAAAATGGTTTTCTAATATATTATATGCCATATTGACATATTTATTCTTAGGATGATAGCGTAATTGAAGTAGAAGGCATTCACGTAGGTCGCGTGCAGCTATGCCATGAGGTTCTAACCGTTGTACAACATTAATAGCCTCTTCAACCTCTTCGGTTGTAACTTCTATGCCTACTGTGAATGACAGGTCATCAATTATGCTCTCTACGTCGCGACGTAGATAACCGCTTCTATCTAGACTTCCCACGATATATTCAGCTATTAATTTTATTGTTTCGCTAACCTGTTGGTAGGATAGTTGTTGTTTTATATGTTCATAGAAGGTCATACCATCAGATAACGGAACCGATGACATCTTGTCATCTCTCGAATAGTTATTTACATACAGTTTGTATTTCGGTATCTCATCTTTTTTGCTGTAATCATCAAGATTAATGTTGCGTTGGGCTCCATCTTCATATGACGGGACCTCATCAAGAGCGGGATTCTCTTCTATTTCGCTCTTAATGCGTTGCTCAAGCTGTATAGCCGGCAACTCCAATAATTTTATCATCTGTATTTGTTGCGGAGATAATTTCTGCAACATTTTTTGAACCTGTGCCTGACTTAATGATACCATAATATACTTTTTGTTTTTAATTTATGCAATAATTATGCCATTATTGAAACTAAAACGAAAAATAAAATGATAATATTGTAAAAGTGGCATAAATAACGCTTGCTAATCCATTTAATGTTGCAAAGGCCAAATTTATGCGTGATAGTTTTTTTGGAGTGACAATAATATGTTCCCAAATGAGTATTAACGAAAATACAGATGCGCCGATGTAGTAAAGAGTTGTAAAATTAAATATCAATCCTAAAGCAAAAACTCCCACAATGGCAGCTGCATGAAATAGTGTACTGATAAGTAGTCCCCCTTTTATGCCAAAGAGTGCAGGTACAGAGTTTAAATTATTCTCTTTATCAAAACTACTATCTTGCAGTGAATATAATATATCAAAGCCTGCCACCCAACATAATACGATGCCAGCTAAGTAAATGGGAAAATTTGTTAACTCCCCTAATAGTGCAAGCGATGCACCAACAGGTGCTATTGATAGCGATATTCCAAGAGCAGTGTGACACAGTGCTGAATAGCGTTTGAAATGTGAGTAACTAAGAATAACGGTCAGCGCAAGTGGGGATAAGTGAAAGCAAAGCTCGTTGATAAAGTATGCAACTAATATAAATGCTAAGCTGTTAATAACAACAAATATGATAGCATTAACAGGTGAAATAACTCCTGAGGGTATCTCTCGTCCTGCTGTTCGTGGATTTTTTATATCTATATCCCTATCTGCATATCTATTGTATGCCATAGCTGCATTGCGAGCAAAAATCATTGCCAGAACCACAAGTAAAAGTTTTGACATTGTTATAGGTGCACCATGTAAGGCATTTGCACTAAAAAAACCAATCATCGCAAATGGCATAGCAAATATAGTGTGCCAAAATTTTACTAAAGATAGATATTTTGTAAATTTACCCATATTGGCTATTATTGTTTTGGTTTTACTAATAATATCTGAACAAATAGTTTTAGCACAATAATGGCTGAAACTATAAATATTGCATAATATGTTATTTCACTATCAGTTACAAGCGCAACAATATCTTTTTCGGCTAATCCTGTATATATAAAAGTGATACTAATAAGATTGTTTAATGAATGAATAGCAACCATAGTTACAAGGCTATAGTTTGTTCGATAGTATACATATCCTAAATATAGACCCATAATGAAAGAGGGTATCAGTTGCACTATGTTGAAATGTAGTAGTGAAAATATGGCTGCACTTAAAATAATTGCGATACGAGGATTCCATCGATACGCAATATCGCGCTGTATAATTCCCCTGAATATGTACTCCTCAAATATAGGAGCTGCGATAACTGCCACCGCAACATTTAGCCACATATCATCCGCTTTGAACATTGCTATGTAATTATCTAACTCCGCTCTCATAATTTCATTGAGTGGATATAGTATAACTGTTAGTCCAATAATGAAGAAGAGGCTGAAAAATGTGTCAATAGGCTTGAACCAACCCAATTTAGGTGTGAAAAATTTAGTGTCCCGATAGTTGCTAACTAATTTTCGATATATTTGGATTAATATGATCGACATAAGAAACCATGGTATAAAAAGTAGTTTCGATAATCTAATTGCTGAAATAGTATCATCAAAATATGCTGCACCTGCCCACGATACTATCATGTTAGAGAGTATAATTAGCAATACATATATTGTTATGTCAATTATCGGGATAAATCTATTGTCATTCATCTTACTTATCGTTACAGAGCACAAAAATACTAAAAAAAAAGTAATTTTCAATAAAAAGAGTGCCATAAAGTTTAATATTAATAAAAAATGATTATCTTTGCCATAATTTTTAGTCGACAGATATGCGCATAGATGTGAAATTGAATTGGTGGAGCGTCTCTATTTTTGTGTTTTTACTGCTTGTTATTGACCAAGTAAGTAAGGTGATAGTTAAACTATCGATGACCATTGGAGAGACAATATATGTTATAGGTAGATGGTTTCAGATAAAGTTTATTGAGAACCCCGGTGCTGCCTATGGCTTTGAAATATCAGAAGGAGAGTGGGGGAAACTACTCCTTAGTCTGATACGTATTGTTGCGATAGCCGCACTTGGATATTACATGAATAAACTACTGAAGAAAAAGGCTCCCCGAGGTATTGTCGTGGGATTTGCTCTTATCCTTGCTGGAGCAATAGGTAATCTTGTTGACTCGATGTTTTATGGACTTATTTTCACGGAATCTACCATGTGGGAGGCTGCAACGACAACGGCCTTTGGTGAGGGATATACTTCATTTTTGCATGGTAAGGTGGTGGATATGCTACATTTCCCTATTATTAATACATATTACCCTGACTGGATACCATTTGTTGGGGGTGATAGATTTATATTTTTCAGCCCTATATTTAATATAGCAGATAGCTATATTTCAATAGGTTTCTTATATTTGATAATATTCCAGCGGAAGTATTTTAATAGTAATGATAATAAAGAGATAAATAACTAAAATGTATTGTTATGTTCAGTAAAGAGATTTATACCTCAAGGCGCGAGCAGCTAAGAGGTAAACTAAAAAGTGGACTTGTCCTACTATTAGGGAATAATGAAGTTCCTTACAACTATCGCTCAAACACGTATGCTTTTCGTCAAGATAGCACGTTCCTATACTTTTTCGGTCTTAATCATGCCGATTATGTAGGGGTGATGGATATTGATGCAGCGACAGACTGTATTTACGGTGATGATTATTCATTAGACTCTATCATATGGATGGGGGATGTCCCAACAGTTAAAGAGCAAGCCGAGAGTGTTGGCGTAACAGCAACTGCATCACTTAATGAACTTGGTAAGGTTATAGGTAATGCAATAAAGCAAGGGCGTAAGATACACTTCTTGCCCCCATATCGCGCAGAGCAAGTGTTGCAATTAAATCGTTATTTAGGTGTATCGCCAGAAAAGGTATCGCAGTATGTTTCGGAAGAACTTATAAAGGCGGTTGTATCAATGCGTGAACATAAGTCGCCAGAAGAGATAGCTGAAATGGTTAAAGCGTGTGATATAGGCTATGAAATGCATACGGCAGCGATGCGTCATTGTCGCATTGGTGGTACAGAGCGTGAAGTTGCTGGTGTTATCGAGGGAATAGCAAAGCAGAAAGGTGCAGGGGTGTCGTTCCACTGTATCGTGTCGCAACATGGCGAGACACTACATAACCATGATCATAGTGGTATATTAGAGGCTGGTAGGTTGTTACTTGTCGACGCAGGTGCTGAGACAACAATGAATTATTGTTCTGATTTTACTCGTACTATTCCGGTTAGTGGCAAATTCACTACTGTTCAACGAGATATTTATGAGATAGTACAAAAGGCTTACGAAACAGGTATTGCAATGGTAAAGCCGGGTATTTTATTTAAAGAGGTACATCTTGCAGCTGCTAAGATAGTGGCAGAGGGACTGATTGATTTAGGCTTTATGAAGGGTAGTGCCGATGATGCCGTAGCAAATGGTGCTCATGCAATGTTCTTCCCAACAGGTTTGGGGCACAATATAGGATTAGATGTTCATGATATGGAGGGCTTAGGAGAGAACTATGTAGGATATAGTTTCGATATTGAGCGTTCATCGCAATTTGGATTATCTAATCTACGCATGGCTAAACGCTTAGAGGAGGGACACGTAGTGACTGTGGAGCCGGGGATATACTTTATTCCACAACTTGTTGAGACATGGGCTAAGCAGAATATAAACAGCAACTTCATTGACTTCGATAAGGTACGTACAATGTATAACTTTGGAGGTATTCGTATAGAGGATTGTGTGTTAGCAACAGCTGACGGATATAGAATATTAGGAAATAAACGTATCCCTTTCAGTGTTAAGGATGTAGAAAATTATATGGAAAACAATAAAATATAAACTTATTAAAAAATGAAAAAAATTTCGATGTTAGTTGCGCTATTTGCGATAGCGATAACTTCAGTAAAAGCAGATGAGGGGATGTGGTTACTCCCTTTCATGAAAGAGCTTAATTATAAGCAGATGAGAAAGCAAGGCCTTAAACTTAAGGCCGAAGATATCTATTCTATTGATAAGTCGAGTTTAAAAGATGCGATTGTTATTTTTGGTAGAGGATGTACAGGAGAGGTGATATCAGAGCAAAGTTTGATACTAACAAACCACCACTGTGGGTATGATGCTATTCAGCAACATTCAAGTGTTGAACATGATTACCTAAAAGATGGATTCTGGGCAATGAGTATGGAAGAGGAGATTCCTACACCAAATTTAACCGTTACATATGTTCGTGAAATTGAAGATGTTACAGATCAGATATTGTCTAAATTAGGTAATAATTTAACTGAAGAGCAACGTCAAAGTGCTATACAAGCAGCTACTGCGGAGATTTTAAATAATAGCACCTCAAGAGCAAATAAATATCCTGGAGCAAAGGCGGAGATTGTTCCAATGCTTGGAGGTAATCAATTTGTACTTTTTATCAAGCAGGTATATAATGATATACGTATGGTTGGTGCACCACCTTCATCAATAGGTAAGTTTGGTGGTGATACAGATAACTGGATGTGGCCACGCCACACAGGCGACTTTGCTCTTTTCCGTGTTTATGCAGATGCAAACGGTAATCCGGCACCATATTCACCAAGTAATAAACCACTTAAGGCGCGTAAGGCTTTAACAATATCTCTTGAAGGTATTAAAGATAATGATTTTGCGATGATTATGGGTTTCCCTGGTAGAACACAGCGTTATATGACAACATGGGAGATGGACGAGGCTACTAACATAACAAATACTAACCGTATATATGTTCGTGGAATACGCCAAGATATTTTATTAGAGGATATGAAAGCAGATCCTAAGGTTAAGATACAGTATGCTTCTAAATATGCACTATCGTCTAAGTATTGGAAAAATTCTATCGGACAG
>CAYIZU010000061.1:6650-9506 GCA_964367795.1 uncultured Rikenellaceae bacterium
GTTAGTGCGTCGGCTGAGCGTCAACAGAAATATGGAAAGGCTCTTTCTTTAATAGAGGAATCAGTAAAAGGACGTAAGGAGTATGTTGAGGCAACTCAATATCTTGCGGAGTGCTTATTAACAGCTACAGAGATTTTATCTTTTGCACAACAGTTAAATGGTTTCGATAAGGCTTTAGAAAGCAATGATCCACGTATTGCTGGTGCTATTGAGGGTTTAAAGGTTGCTGCTGCTGATATATATAAAGATTATAATATGCCAACAGATCGTAAAGTTGCTAAGGCCATGTTCTCTATCATCACTGATAGGGTAGACCCTAAATACCGCCCTGCATCATTTGATAAGTTAATTAATCAGTATGGCGGCATTGATGGATTTGTTGATTATATGTACAATAATTCTATTTTTGCAACAAAGGAGAGTTTTGTTAAGTTCTTAGAGAATCCATCAGCTGAGGCATTGCGTAATGACCTTGCGGTTATCTTAAATAATGAGACGCGTGCAAGATATTTTGAACTACGTGGTAAGCAGGCAGGTCGCGAGTTTAGTGAAGGACATAGATTATTTATAGCAGGTCTTAGAGAGATGAATCCAGATAAGAAGTACTATCCAGATGCTAACTTCACTCTTCGTATGACATACGGTAATGTACTACCATATGATCCAAAAGATGGTGTTACATATAAGTCAGCTACTAATTTATCAGGTGTTATTGAGAAGTATGACCCGGAGAATCTTTACGAGTTTGATGTGCCAACGCGTTTAAGAGAGTTGTATGAAAATAAGGATTATGGTAGATATGCTAAAGCGGGAGAGGAGTTGGCAGTTGCTTTCCTTTCAAACAACGATATAACTGGAGGTAACTCTGGAAGTCCGGTATTAAATGGTAAAGGTCAACTTATTGGAGTTGCTTTTGATGGTAACTGGGAGGCAATGAGTGGAGATATCGCTTTTGAACCAGCTTTGCAGCGTACTATCAGTGTTGATATTAGATATGTATTATTTATTATTGATAAGTATGCAGGAGCCACTCGATTAATTGATGAAATGAAATTCGCGAAATAAATCTAAATATTGGGGTTGCTTGTTGAAAAATGAGCAACCCTAATTGATTATAAGGTATAGTAATGAAAAAGTTTTTATTTTTAATATGTCTTGCTATGCTCTGTAATGGGGTAGTAGCGCAAGAGAAAAATAAAGAGGCAAAAACGGATAAAATATTTAATCTAAATGGAGTTATTGAAGATATCAGCAACCACTTTAGAACACATAGAAAATATGCTTCCGTTACGGCCTCAACAGGTATAAGCTCGTATAACCAGTTTATGGCTATGACGCGTGTTGAATATACATTACATCTAAAACATAGGTGGTATATCGGTGCCTTAGCACAAGCTAATATAGGACTGGGAAGGCTTAGTACATACGACTATGATTCATCTTTAGGAGGTGTCAATCCGTATAATAATACTGTATATCAAAATATCTATGCTCTTAGTGCTATGGCATACTATAAGATAACTGTATTTGATGGTTTCTTATATCTTCGTTTTGGTGCAGGATTGGGATTAGGTTATCATCAAATAAAGGATAATGCTGAAAATCCTGCTAATTTCCCGACGAAAGATAAAGTTTTGCCATATTTCAATGGTGAGATATGTTGGTTATTCGCTATCTCTAAGAGACTTGATTTGAAGCTTGCCCCAACATTATTTATGTGTCCAAGCCAGTTTGCTTATTCGCCTACAAAGCTTGCGGCGCCTACAACGGCCACAAACTATTATACTGATTTAGGTTTCAGTATAGGTGTGGGTATAATATTGTAAGGCTGTTTGTGAAATCATTATTATTCTAACAATCAGTTATTTAAGGTCAATTATAAGATACCTATTAGAGGAATTCGCAAAACTATTTTGAAGTTGTATCTCAATTAGTTTTGCGAATTCCTCTAATTAATGAGCTTTTACTTTGTCTTTACTAAGCCTAATATCATAAAATACGTACTGCCCCGACCAGTTATCCGTATTTGCCAACCAAAACATCAATTGATGGCATTCATTAATTGGTACAGTTACAGTTTTAGGTTTCATTGTTTCATATAACTCAATTTTAGCCATTACTTTCTGATCTGCCCCAATAAGTAGTGTTTCTTTGTAGTTGCTGGCTTTATTATGTGGTTTGTAGCAAGCAACGGTGAAAGTAACGCTATTATACTCGCCGTAGGTGTTAAAAGCTGCGCATGAATTCTCTAAAGCCTCACCTCCTGCGGCAAGCATCATAAAAGCAGCAACACCTGCCAAAGTACTACCTACTATGTTACCTCCTACTGCAATATTCCCGGCAGCTAAAGTCGAGCCGATAGCTGTACTGCCCGCCGTTGCGGTACCAGCGGCGTCAGTGCCCGAAAGTATACCGTGGTCGAGCGAGAAGTGTACACTCGTTTGTAGTATGAATCCCTTATTAATGCGTTTGCCGTTTAAATCAAAATATTTTCGCTGCGTTGAGCCATCATAAAAAATCTCATCTTTGCTATTCTTCATAGGGCTTACGTAGTGAATATATGGTGCGCCAAGGTCAATAAGGTCAATGGTGTGAGGGCAGTTTGGTTTGGGATGAACAAATAGATTGTTTTTTACAGGTTTTCCTCGGTATACAACTATATCCGCCACGCCATAGGCAGCAACATCAAGTGAAGATGAACCCCTATTCTCAAAGCGTAGCTTACGACAACGTTTTATTGGTACAGTATACTCTTGATTAGGATATGTTGCCAGTAATGGTTTTTCAAATACAAGCGCATCATCAGCATACACGCGTAGAACATCGTTTGTCATGACTCCACTTTTACCTATATAG
>CAYIZU010000061.1:9516-10620 GCA_964367795.1 uncultured Rikenellaceae bacterium
ATATAGCCAGCTGTAAAGCTCACATAGTCGAACTCATTACCAAGGTCGAAATTTGCATAGGCAGAGGTGTTATCGTCAAGAAAACTTGCCTTTTCATATAGTATTATGCCTTCGTTAAATTTCACTCCGCCCATTGAGAATGTTATATAGTCTGATGAACCATTATATATCTGTTTTTCCGTCATAGCGCCAATAGCATATGGTGGTATATTTGATATTAGTTTACAAATATCTGGCAGCTTTTTTAATAGAGGATTAATGGTTGATTTAGAACTATTTTCGGCATAGCTTTCACCACCTTTAGGGTGAGCCACGATTTCAGTTATTCCTACATAACTTGAACCCGACTCTTGTTCCGAATGAAACGAAAGCATCTCGCAACCACTTACATCAAGTGTTATTTTTTTCGCTATATCTACATTACTTATTTCAATCTCCTCTATTATCTTTCCATCTGCTTTTACTGTAATCCATCCCTTACCATTGCTATTCTTATTATCAACTGGTCCAACAGTGAAGGTAAGTTTAGAATATTGTTTGCGAAGGTTAAAATATGCCCATCCTGGGTTTTTTCCAATCAATGCCATACTCATATCCGCCACCAACCCATAGTTGTATTTTTGACCGTTAATTTTGATAAATTTATTCTTATCAGTGGGTGATATGTTCGTAAATTTATAATTCTTGAAATATGGCCTTAGTTCCTTAACTAACTCCGTCGTTTTTGGTTTAGAGGTAATGATGTTGCCTGTTTCAATAGGAGTCTGTCCAGCTTTCCATAGTGTTGCTTCTGCTATGCCAATATCTCCAGCTCCTTTGAGTAGTACAAATTTTAGTTCATTAACCCCTTTAATATCTAATGTAATGCGTTTGGGTATACCATAGGGATATACTATTTCGTCAACTACTTTTTGTCCATCTGCATAAACTACAAATATATTTGGCTTAACCATTATTCCTGTGCCACCTGCTCCGCTACCATGATTCTTGTGACCGAGTACAAATAGTAGTTTTTCGTATTTACGCCCTAATTCAAATGTTGCATATCCCGGAGTATATGGTCCCATGGTGTATCCAATAGTGAAACCACCATTCCATTTAAGT
>CAYIZU010000062.1:0-10512 GCA_964367795.1 uncultured Rikenellaceae bacterium
TTCTGAATATCACTCTATTGCAAGGATATTACCAACTATTTTTGGCCACATTGCCTTTAGTTTTGGGGCTTCGTGATGAACACAAAACGACCCTCTAAAAATCCTACGGATTTTTAGAGGGTCGTTACCTCCAATTTAGTCCATTTAACTAAAATAAAGGGTAATCAACAACTATTATCATGTTGTAACTAATTGAATTACAGTTCTAATATAGTTTTGCGAATTCCCCTAGCTTAAAGATTTACAATTTCAACATTCAGATTGTTGTGTCGGGGGTCCGCACGAATACCTTATGTTATTCTGCGTTTCCTGTACCTATAGGACTATTAATCCATGGGGTAATAGTTGCACTTGAAACTTTTAACTCATTTTGAATAATTTCAATATTGTAGGAGTAGTTATCCCCCGAATTAAACACAATATTGCCAATTTCCCAACGATATTCCTTACCTTCAACTGTAAATAGAACTACCACATCTGACTCCATCGTTTGAGGAACTATTATTACTGTTGCCACATCATTATTTACCTCTGCAGATAAAATCTTATTCTCACTTAAGTTAGTGATTTTATCTGTGAAGATATTATAATCTGCTGCAGTCATTGAACCGACAATATTAACAGCAATCTCTGCACTCGTAGATATATTACTACCACGTGTTATATTCATAGTGAGCTGGGCTAAGCGGTGCTTAAATTGAAGAGTTGCCGACGGTTTATCTACACTATGCCCTGTCGACTTTGCACGTAGTATATCAATATTCGATCCAATACCCGAACTCACATCTACCTTAAGTATTCCATTATCATCTACACTTGTCGAATATGGGTAGTAAGCATAAAAATCTACCATATCGCCCACATGTGGCAGATATATAACTGTACCAACTGGTGTGAACGAGCTTGTGGCACTTGATATAGCAGCCTTATATGGCACGTTTAATTTAGTATCTACAATTGTAGCATTATCTGATTCTGTCATAAATACCCCAATTTGGTCGCCAGCAATCCATTCATTGCCAACTGTACGTGTTATAACCCCTTTCGAGAACTTTGCCTCAACTGCCTTTTGTTCTATCGATTTATTTATATTTTTGCTACATCCTGTTAAAGCTACAATGAATAAAGCAATTATTAATTTTCGTTTCATATAATAAAAATATTATTAGTTTGTTGGATACACTTTTACAAGTTTAATATTTACACTATTTGCCACCTCACCCGTATTTGAGCGAGTAGTAGGGTGATAGAGTGTTATTTCATAGTCGTAGGTATAGCCACTCTTATATGTAACATATCCAACACCGAAATTGAATGAACCATAACTTGGAACAAGGAAAGCACAAGTTGTGTAGACAAGTTGGGGTATTATCAGTGCTTCAGCACTAAGTCCATCAGCCGCTGTCTTTATCACAATTGGAACAGAAGGGCTAGTTATTTTTGTGAGAGTTTTGCTCTTAGCATCATAAGTAGCACTACTTGCAAGTCCATGGAGAGTGGTCGTCAAACCCCTAAGCTGACTATTTGTTATGGCACCTGAGCCCTTTATCTTGAAATTTAACCTTGCAAGCTTATGCTCGAATTTAAGATTGACAGCATCTTTACTTTTTGGTAGAGCATCAATGTGCGCTACCATAAAATCAATTTCAGATAAGTCGCTCTGATCTCTCACATCCACAACACTTTTATAGTCCTCTTTATATGGATAGTAGGCGTATATATCTACGGTACCACTCTGCGGGTAATAAATAGGTGTAGAAGAGGAAAGCGTTGTGGTTGCCGTTCCTGAGTTACCTATTTTATATAACACATTATTACCCAAGGCACCTAAAAATTGCGAATTAGATTGATCCATGAATACACCTATTTCATCCCCAGTTTCCCACGACGAATCAATTACTCGAGTGATAGTCCCGATACCAAATTTCACCACATCGTTATCTGTTGATTGATTTTGTTCAATCACTTCGGTTTTATTGCAACTCGCTAATGTAATAAGTGCGAGTGCTGCATATCTATATATATTCATATACTTTATCATATTATGGTTTTAATATCAAATGTGGAGGTGTATTATCGTTAACTCCTGCTACATAATCGTACGTGTCGTGGTCTTTGTTAAGGTTTCCAACATTTTCGTTTAACTCCCTTACCGAACCTAAACGCTTAATACCACCTAATCCCGCGGGACCATATTCATTACCACCTACATAGAAATTATTTTTACTCGTAAATTTTTGGTCTTGATTATAGTAGCCTATTATAGGTCCCGTGCTAACTATGCCAGAGATAGTACCCTTATGATAACACGAAATAATACTTACTTTCTTATCCCAAGTATATCCAACAATACCACCAACACTTGGGCGTACCACCTCGCTGTGACCTCCATCACTGGTAACACTACCAAGGTTATATGACGCTATTATGCTGGCTTCAATTTCATCGGTAAAGCCCGTAACCGTAGATTCCATTTCGGCTGCGATGCCTCCAGCATAATTAGCTGTAGCTTTAATTGTCCCTCTATTATAGCACGCCATTATTGTAGCCTGCCTTAACAATCCGGCAATACCGCCAGCTCTTGATCGTGCAGTTACATTACCGCTGTTCCAACACTCTCTAACCATACCATATTTATTCATAGAGCCTATAATACCCCCTGCTGAAGGTGCTATACTACTACCTGTTGTAGTTACATCTTTTTGATTATTGCATTTATATATGGTCGAGTTACTAAGACTACCAGCGATACCTCCGATTCGTTCTTTCCCATTAATTACACCATGGTTTGCACACTCAGTAATAACGCGTAAATCGGCGGTTGGAGATGAAAGATCGGTATCGGCACTTCCAACAATTCCGCCTACCCTATAGGCTCCATTAATTTTTCCATAATTATTACACCTCACAATTCCAACTACACCGGTAATGTTACCAACAATACCACCAATTTCATTACCCGCAGTGCTAACACTGGCATAATTGTTACAGTCAGATATACCTCTAATTTGATAATCATAAGAATAAATTTCTCCTGCGATACCACCTATGAAGTTATTTGAACCTTTTACTTCTGTTTTATTGTCAGTTGTAGAATCTAAAACGTTTGATCCTGTAAGTACCCCAGCAAGAGCACCTACTCTGGCATTACCTTCAATAGAACTATTAACTACATGACAGTGGCTTATGCTTTTTTCATTAATTTCGCCCACTATTGCACCAACAACCAAGTTACCTTTAACAACTGCATCTTTAATGGTTAGATTCTTTATTTCAGAGAGTACTGTTCTGCCAAATAGTCCTTGAAAATCACTCGTGTTATTAATGTATAGATCGTATATGATTTTATTATTTCCATCAAATGTTGAACCACTAAAGTTATTTTCCTTACTATTGCCAATTGGAGTCCAGTTTTTTATAGTTGGACCACACTCACTACCTAAATAAATATCCCTCATTAACTTGGCTGTTATTTTTTTCTTTGGACTGCCAAAACCAAGATTCACACCAGCAGATGTTGCATTCGAGCTATTCACGTTGCCATTCACAAGATCTGCCAATGCCACCAATCCTTTCGCTGTGTATATCTCATATACGCCATTCACCAACTTTATGTCGGAAACAGTAAGCACTCCCTGGAACGAATTGTCGTTACTATTCTCATCTGGATTCCAAGGTGTGATTTCAGCACTATTTAATTTTACACCCGATTTACTAATTGTTACATCGAAAGAGTGATTTACACCCTTATCAAGGGCTATCGAGGATATATCCCACACATAATCATTGTTATTAATGGTAAATATTACAGAGCTACCACTGACAGCTACGCTAGGTAATAATAGGAACTCATATTTACTTCCATTCACAGCTGTATATGCGGTTATAAGGCCTATTTTCTGCGATGGAACCAACTCCTCAGATGTAATATTATAGTTTGCACTTGTGGTATGCCCTTTAATAGTCACAATCATATTTTGAAAATCGCTCGGAAGGAAACCTTCTCCTGCAATTGGATTGATAGTTAGCTTTGAAAGTGCATGTTTAAATTGCAAGGTAATATCGTTTTTACGATTGTTATACACCTCACCTCCATTATCCACAACACTTGCAATCAATAAGTTGATATCGGCAGGGTTTGATTGATTTGTGAGATCAACAGAAATAGTTGAACCCTGAATTGTTGAGGAGTAAGGATAGTAGGCAAAAAAGCCTGCTGCTACATCTGTAGTGGGGAGAAATATCTCGTTCCCTGCTGCTTTAAAGCTTGTTGAGGCCCCATCTAAGCCATTTTTCGAATATTTAACATTCGTATACTCTGATACCATACTTTGATTTTGAATCATAAAGATTCCAATCTCATCTCCATCTTGCCATGTGTCATTCACTACACGCGTTATGGCAGCAGTCGAAAACTTTGCCACGTTGCTTTGCTCATGGTTGGCTAAATCTCGCCCCTCTTTGGAGCAAGAGACTACCATGAACCCCAATAAAGCACCTAATAGGTATATTATCTTTTTCATAAGTCTTATTATTTTTAATTTAGTCTGCCGACGAATCACCGCCATATATTGTATTCCATTCTGAGATACTACCCTGTTGCTCCAAGTCGGTTGGAAGATTCATATCGCCAGATAGTGTGACCGCTGTTAGTTGATTGTTGAAGTTGGTTAAATTTCCACTAATTACTGATTTAACGACTTTAGTCTGGTTGTCTGCGGTTGTGTATGTTAGGGTTAACACCTGACTATCAGAGATTATTCCAAGTAGGTTATAGTTCAATGTTAGTTGATTCTTAGTGTCATCAATCACAATATAATGCGTTAGAGTCACTTCCTCAGAGACTGCATCCGTGTAAAGATTACGCGTTGCTGCTACGCCACTTAAAGTTGCTACCACATTCGTGATGTTTACCACCTCGCTCGGCTTATAGTTTAATGTTATGGTTAAAGGTGCCGTACCTCGCTTTACGGCAAACTCTACATCCGTTTCCTTATCTTTTGTTAGATTAACCTCTAAGCGTCCATAGTATAGCGAACCAGGTTTTGGTTCGGGATCTGATGCAACGCGTGTAGCCTCGTTGAGAGAAGCCACGCCATTTGCTATTGTGATGTTAGTTGGGGTATTATGAGCTAAAAATATTTCGCTTGTTGATGGTTCTAATAACAAGGTGGTTTTTACATTGGTTATACCGTAGTGGTCTTTACCAACATTTAAAACATAATTGTTAGGTGCACTTTCTCCGTCGTGCATGCTGCTCCATAATGTCGAAAAATTAATTGTTGACTTGTCTGGATGTTCTGTATTATAAATTGGCTCTGTGACGCAGCTCGCAAGTGCCAATGCTGTAATTATATATGCTATTTTTTTCATCTTAGGTAGATTGATTATTTAAAAAGATTCCACATTAAGGTTACACTTACTTGATTTAAGCCAAAATAATTCTTTGTATCTGTTCCCATGCGTACACGTACATTGTTTTTGATTGAATATTTATCATAAGGAGCATAGGTGTAGCCTGCACCAATACCCAAGTCGAGTGATAGGTAGTTGCTAAGCTTTAGCACGTAACCTGCCGTGATACCTGCCGTATGATAAAGGTTGGTTGTTTGATAACCACTCTCACCCAATTTATAGTCAAACTCACCTGTTTGATACGCTAAACCGCCATACCAATTTTGTTTTACTCCGAAATAGTAACGCACCCCAGGAGAGATCTGCCACATAGCATAGTTACGGTTCTCTTCATCCCATTTCCAATCGGTGTAGGTGCCATGAAGAACAATGCTCCAATTATCGCTAAACCTATACTCAAACCCCAAATCAGCTGTTAGGGTTGCAAGGCGCACAAGATTGGTCCTTATGGTTAAAATGGAAGAATTTTTAGCCTCTGCCTCCGCTCTTAAACGTGCCAACTCCTCGTCTTGAGCTCTCTGGGCTGCTAATCGCTCTTGTTCCGCTTTTTCTTGCGCTAAACGCTTCTCCTCCGCCTCTGCGGCTCGCATTTTGGCAAGAAGTTTATCTTTTTCAGCCTGCTCTGCTTTTTCTTTTGCTACGCGTGCATCTTCCAAACCTTGATGGTAGGCTCTTACGCTGTCAGCTGCACTTGTTCCCAATAGTCGTTCAATGGTCTCCAACGATGCTGGAATAGTCACTACCACGACATTATTAAGTTCTTTATACGGGGCTGCAATATATTTATCCGTTGCAAAGGCATCCTCTTTAATTCTAATTTGCGTAATTAATTCACTCTTCACTCGGTTACGCTGAATATGCGCTACCTCTCGTGCAGTTTGATCTTCGTTTCCTTGTGTTGCATAGCTTGTGACCGAGATATACATCTTGTGTCCTTTGAGCAGCTCTTTGTTCTTATCAATTAGCTGTATAAGCTCCGCAAGGGTGATATCGTTTCCCCTAAAGGGTACAAAGAACATATCTTTACCCTTAACAAACTCAAAAACAAAGCTTTGTCCTTGAGGTTGGCTCTGTGCCGCCACACTCCCCACTATAGGGAAAATTAGTAGCATTAATAAAAATAGTCGTTTCATAAATTATATGATTTTATTGTTTTATTTCAAGTTATGTGTAAGCACTTAGCTTGCAAGTGTAGATTATATCTTACTTTGCAACAATAAGCTACTATAAAATTATTGGAATTACTTCTCTAATTTGCAGACAAATTTAAGATTTTTTTTTCTAATTATCAAATGTTTTGATAATTAGTGTTATCTAGTGAGTTAGTTCATAATTTGTTATATTAAAAATAATCATTATATTTGCATCAAAATATCACAACTATATGGCACATAAAGCAGGATTTGTTAATATCGTTGGCAACCCCAATGTTGGTAAGTCAACACTTATGAACTCGCTTGTTGGCGAGAAACTCTCTATAATAACAGCTAAGGCGCAAACCACACGCCATCGTATTATGGGTATTGTTAATGGCGAAGATTTTCAAATTGTTTACTCCGACACCCCCGGAGTTTTAAAACCAAATTATAAACTACAAGAAAGCATGCTTAAATTCTCTACGGGTGCTTTAAGTGATGCAGATGTTATCCTTTACGTTACCGATACGGTTGAACAAATGGATAAAAACCGCGATTTTATAGATAAGGTAAAGGGTTGCGGAGTACCAATCATACTAATAATTAATAAAATTGATTTAACAACACAGGGAGGGCTCGAAATGTTGGTCGAGAAGTGGCAAAATGAGCTGCCTACAGCTATGATAATACCAACATCAGCACAAGAAAAGTTTAATGTTGAATCAATTGTTTCTCGCATTGTAGAACTATTGCCGGAAGGAGAGCCTTTTTTTTCAAAGGATGCTCTTACCGATAAACCAATGCGTTTCTTTGCTTCTGAAATAATTAGAGAGAGGATTCTTGTTAATTATCAGAAAGAGATTCCATATTGTGTGGAGGTTGTGATCGAGGAATATAAAGAGGGTGCTAAAAAAGATGTTATATCGGCCGTTATATATGTTGCTCGTCAGTCGCAAAAGGGTATTATTATTGGCCATCAAGGTGTAATGCTTAAGAAAGTTGGAACAGAGGCACGTCACGAGTTAGAAAAGTTTACTGGGAAAAGGGTTTTCTTAGAGCTATTTGTTAAGGTAAACGAAGACTGGCGTGATAATGAAAAGGCACTTAAAGGATATGGATATAAAGAGTAGCTACAAAGTATCTGAGATAGTTGACATTGTTGGAGGAGTGCACATAGGAGTAGATGGTATTGTTCGTAATATTATCTTTGATAGTCGTGTTGCTTTTGATAATGTCGATATACTTTTTGTTGCTCTAAAAGGAGAGTTAGCCGACGGTCACCAATATATCAATGAACTTATTAGTAAGGGGGTCAAATCTTTCATTGTTGATAATGACTTTTTAGTTAATTCGGCCCCTATTGACGACGTTTCTTATATTGTTGTGGAGAATCCACTACATGCTTTACAGTTATTAGCGGCTCATTATCGCCGCAGTGTCAGCTCCACCATTGTAGCTATTACTGGAAGTAATGGTAAAAGTGTTGTAAAAGAGTGGATACATCAAATTTTTAGTGACACAGCACTCTTTCGTTCACCTAAGAGCTATAATTCGCAGTTAGGTGTAGCATTATCGCTATTACTAATCCCTAAAACAGCTGAACTATCTATTATTGAGGCTGGAATATCAATGATAGGTGAGATGGAGAGATTAGCTGATATGATAGCTCCAGAGATAGTGATTGTTACTAATATAGGGGATGCTCACGGTGAAAATTTTTCTTCTAAAGAAGAGAAACTACGCGAAAAACTACTTCTTGCTACTAATAGTCGTAAAATTATTGTTAATAACGTAGTCGCCGGTATTATAGGAGCTGATATATCACGAGAAAGATTGTTTGTTTGGGGGCATGGTAGCGGCAATGATATGGAGGTGCTGTCAATAAAAAATGGGCATATTGAATTTTTCTATAATGGCACTAAATATCTGCTTAGTAGTCCATTTACGGATGCTGCCTCATGTGAAAATATACTGCATATTATTGCTCTTGCAGCCCTTTTAAAGATGGATTTGGATACTATATGTAGAAGGGTGGAGTTGATTGCTCAAGTACCTATGCGCTTAGAGATAATGGAGGGGTATGGTAACATTGTTATTATTAATGACTCATATAATAGTGATTTTAATTCATTGAGTGTGGCGTTATCCCATTTAAAGACAATGTCTGTTAAAGGAGGGCGCACTGTCATCATATCCGATATCGTTGGTTCAGGTCGAAAGGATGAAAAATTATACACGGAGGTTGCGGCACTACTTGATAGTAGTGGTGTTGACGAGATTATTGCTATTGGTGAGCGTATTGGAATAAATCTTGAGGGGCAGGTTAGTGGTAGATTAATAACATATAAAACAACTGAAAGTTTTTTAGATAACTTAACAATTGGGGCATTTAGTAATAGAACTTTATTAATTAAAGGGTGTAGAAGCTATGGTTTTGAACGTATAGTGAAAAGGTTACAATATAAACAACATAAAAGTGTTATTGAAGTCAATATTGATGCTCTTGTGCACAACTATCGCTACTTTAGGAGTTTACTGCCTAATAAAACAAAAATGGTGGCCATGGTTAAGGCTATGGGTTATGGCAGTGGTTACTTTGAGGTGGCACTTGCACTGCAAAATAGTGGTGCGGACTATCTTGCCGTTGCATATATTGATGAGGGGATTATATTGCGAGAACGAGGTATAACAATCCCTATCATCATACTGAACTCAAACCCGTATGATTATCAAAAGATGATAGAGCATAATTTGGAGCCCGAGATATATAATATAAGATCATTAAGGTTATTCATTGATAGGTGTCGAGGGGAAGGAGTAAGTGATTATCCGATACATATCAAATTAGATACAGGAATGCATCGTATGGGTTTTGAATCTGACAGTATATATGATTTGAGGAGCATGATAGATGTTAGTAGTGAGGTGACGGTGTCGTCAATATTTTCACACTTTAGCTCATCTGATGATATTACCCTTGATAAGGAAACAGAGCGTCAGATGGAATTATTTAACTCTATGTGTAATTGTTTAGAGCAACCTAACGCCTTACGACATATTAGTAATAGCTGTGGTGTTGTTCGTTTTGAAAACGCGCATTTTGATATGGTGCGTGTGGGGTTAGGGCTATATGGTATTTCCTCTTTCGTGCAAAATAAATTACATAATGTTACTTCGCTACATACAAATATACTTCAAATAAAGAATATAGAGGCAGGTGAATATGTAGGATATAATATGGCGCAGGTAGTAGATAGGCCAACAACTGTTGCAACCCTATCAATAGGTTATGCTGATGGAGTAGACCGTCGCTTGGGGTGTGGTCGCTGGAGTGTGTGGGTTAATGGAAAGAGAGCCAAAACATTAGGGAATATTAGCATGGATACCTGTGCAATAGATATAACAGATATTAATGCTTCGGAAGGAGATAGAGTGACTATATATTCAAATAGTGATGATATATGTGCCATGGCGGAATTGTTAGATACAATACCATACGAGATATTAACCTCTATATCAACTCGTATAAAAAGAGTTTATGTAAGAGAGTAACAACCAAACAATACATTATGACTATGTAGGGGTATTTGTAAAACTATTTGAAATGGCACCAAAAATATTTTTGTCAGGTACTGTATCGCGTAAGTACTCACGTACATCAATTCGCTCCGTTTTACGTTCATCGGGAATTCGCAAAACTATATTAGAACTGTAATTCGGGTGATACCGAAAACTTAACAAAAATATCCAATTAATTGTTTGTCAGTTAGTTGGATATTTTGTATAAACAAAGGTTCATTACCCTCTAAACCACCAATTAGTTCAAAAACGGGGGTAACGAACCTTACCAAACATGTAAAAGTAATGAAAATAACTGAAATAACCTCAACATTTAGCTTTACGGAATACGATTATGTAAAATCACATATCTCAGGGTTTGAGAATAGTAAGTTAGGAGTGT
>CAYIZU010000063.1:0-10469 GCA_964367795.1 uncultured Rikenellaceae bacterium
GCATTCGGTTTACTTGTCGCTGAAAAAAAGTGAACAAAAACCGAGTGCCTACCTCTTAAACGGCACTCGCTCGCTATCGCTCGTTTAGTTAAATTCAACTTAAAAATTCAGAAAATATGTTTTTAGAGTAAATCGATTGCTTCCGTCAATTTTCACACAGAACTCTCTCTCTCCTTCGATAAATCCAAGCTTTTTTACAATTTTTTCCGATACTGTATTCTCCAATGCATGACAACAAAATACCTTTGAGACCTTTAACACATTCTTAGCAAACTCTAAAATCTCTTTTGTCACCTCAGTGGCATAACCGTTACCCCAATGATTTTTCATAAAGTTACAACCCAACTCATAACACTGGTGCTCCCTACTATAAGTAAGCCCGCCAGAGCCAATCAATTGACTCATTGACTTTAACTCAAAACCCCAGTTATAGTTATCATCTGAAATATTTTCATTTTCATACTCCAACCAAGCTCTGGTTTCATTTACACTCGTGTGAATACTCCAACGCATAAAGCGTGCAACCTCTTCGTCGGATGTCCAACCATTAAAAACAACCTCTGCCTCCTCCACAGATATTGGCCTCAATATCATTCTCACCGTCTCCAAAATAGGTGTTTTCATATATTTATAATTTAGTGAGTAGTATAAAACACCTATTAAAATGCCCTAAACTACTCGGTTTAATGCGCGTCCAACCAGTTATCTGCCACATTACTCTCGGCAGTTAACGGTATCTGCAGCTTTGCTGCACCCTCCATCTCACGAGTAACGATATCCTTAACTTGTTCAATTTCATCATTACTCACCTCAACAACTATCTCGTCGTGAACTTGCATGATAATTCGACTCTTTAAAGCCTCTCGCTCAAACGTTTTATATATGTTACTCATCGCAATCTTCATAATATCTGCAGCACTACCCTGTATGGGAGCATTTATTGCATTACGCTCTGCATATCCCACAACTATGCGGTTATTGGAATTGATATCGCTAAGGTACCGTCTGCGTCCATAGATAGTAGATGCATAGCCCTTAGCACGTGCCTTCTCAACAGATAAATCCATATACTCTTTAACCTTTGGATAACTATCGAAATAGCCATCTATAAGCTGCTTAGCTTCACTTCGTGAAATAGATAAATTTTCTGCTAAACCGAAAGCAGATATACCGTAGATAATACCAAAGTTTGCACTCTTAGCATTTCTTCGCATACTACTTGTCACCTCTTCAGCAGGTACATCATATACCTTAGAGGCTGTGGCTGTATGAATATCCATCCCATCATTAAAAGCTTTACACATGGTTTCATCACCGCTAAGGTGGGCCATTATTCGCAACTCCACCTGACTATAATCCGCCGACAATATACTAAATCCTTCACGAGCAATGAATGATGCCCTTATCTCGCGCCCCTTATCATCACGTATAGGTATATTTTGCAGATTTGGGTTCGTGGAACTCAACCTACCAGTTGTTGTAACAGCCTGATTATAACTCGTATGTATACGCCCTGTTTCATTATTTATCAATTTAGGTAGAGCCAGAATATAGGTAGATAGAAGCTTTTTCAAACCTCTATACTCCAATATATAATCAATAATTTGATGCTTACCTCGTAGTGTTGACAGGTAATCTTCATCCGTCTTATACTGTTTGGTTTTTGTCATCTTAGGGTTACTAACAATTTTTAATTTATCAAATAGCAACTCCCCTAATTGCTTTGCCGAATTAATATTTATTGTTTCATCGCCAGCAACCTCAACTATCTGACGCTCTATATCAGTAAGAGCTGCCTCTAACTCAATAGCATACCTATCAAGACGCTCCTTATCTATCAGGACACCCTCAAACTCCATTGCCGCTAAGACCTCAATAAGAGGTTCTTCAACAACATCATATAGAGACTCCAAATTCTCACTCTTAAGAATAGGTTTTAATATATTGTATAATTTGAAAGTAACATCTGCATCTTCTGCGGCATACTCGGCCACTTTTTGCACATCAATATCCTTCATTGATAACTGTTTTGCCCCTTTACCTATCAAATCAGTGATAGGGATAGGTCGGTAGTTAAGGTACTTCTCCGCAAGAAAATCCATGCTATGCCTCTCGTCGCTATTAATTAGATAGTGCATAATCATTGTATCCCACAATTTACCTTTAACTTCTATTCCTGCACTTTTAAGTACCAACATATCAAACTTAATATTCTGCCCTATCTTTGCTATCTTTTCATTTTCAAAAAATGGTTTCAACTTATTCAAATAGCGGCTCTTATATGGCAAGTAGTAGGCTTTCCCCTCCTGCCATGAGAAAGAGATGCCAACGAGTTCACTGTTTATGGGATCTAACGATGATGTTTCGGTGTCAAAACAAACCTCCTCCTGCATTAGCAACAGATGAACAAACGACTCTAAATCCTCCTCTATTACCACGCTGTAAATGTGGTTCGTATTGCCTATATCATTTATATCTAACTCCTGCTCCATAGCACTAAATAGGTTCATTGGCTCGGGTGTAGCTTCACTACTATCCGAAGCAAAAAGCCCCCCTAAATCGCTATCAACTTTATCTTTTTTATTTGTGTACCCACTTTTTGGGGCATTATTCTCATGTGCTTCGCCCGCATTGAGGTCGTGTATGAAAGTGTGAAAGTCAAGCTCACGATATATCTCTATGAGTTTTTCGTTATCCGGACAACACATTAATAATTTATCAGGTTCGTAATCTATTGGCACATTAATATCAATAGTAACCAATTTCTTTGCTAAAAGCAGGGTATCTGCATATGCCTCAACATTCTCTTTTTGTTTGCCTTTTAGTTTTGAGGTGTCCGCTAATATATCCTCAACCGTTCCCAACTGTGAAACCAATTTAATAGCACTTTTCTCACCTATGCCCGGAACCCCCGGAACATTATCCGACGCATCTCCCCATAGAGCAAGTATATCTATCACCTTGGTTGGGTGATCTATCGAATATTGCGCTTCAATATCTTTACGTCCAACAATATCAACCCCTCGTCCGCTCTTTTTGGGCTTATATATGTATATACAATCATCAACTAATTGTCCATAATCCTTGTCTGGGGTCACCATATAGACCTCAAAATCATTGCAAGCAGCCCTCTTTGCAATAGTTCCTATAACATCATCTGCTTCATAACCCGGCACCTCCAATATAGGTATATGCATGGCTTGGAGCACTCTTTTAATATATGGAACAGATGCAATAATATCCTCTGGAGTGGCACTTCTATTAGCTTTATAAAGCTCATATAGTTGATTGCGAAAATTTCCCCCTTTTGGGTCGAAAGCAACGCCAAGATGGTGTGGTTTCTCGTCGCGTATTATCTCTAAGATAAACTTTGTAAAACCATATATAGCAGATGTGTTAAGCCCATCTTTATTACGCATAGGTCGCCCAATAAAGGCATAATAGTATCTAAAAATCAATGCGTATGCATCAATGAGGAATAGTTTTTCCATATTATATATTATCTTCTGCATACCATTCAGCATACGACGTTGCCGTTTCATGTAGGCGTATATGGTGCAGTGAAACCCAATCGGGCAAATTACTTATTATTATATCTGCAAAAAGAATAATCATATTCTCGCATGTTGGTTGAAAATCCACCACTTCAACCTTACTATATTCGTTAGCAAGAGCCATATATAGCTCACTGCGCCCCTCAACCTCTGGAAGAAGGAGGGCATGATCATAGCGTTCAACGATTAAAGGGATAACTATCTTTTTTAATACCGAAAAATCGAGAACCATTCCCAATTTAGGGTCGTGCTCATCTACTGATGGTGAACCAATGACCGTTACAAAAAGCTTATAGGAGTGCCCATGAATATGGCGACACGCACCATCGTAATTATGTAGTGCGTGTGCCATCTCAAAATTAAACTCCTTAGTTAACCTAATTTTATTCATTTAAATAGTTCTTAAAAGTTGTTTCATAGAGACCTCATTATCAATTATTTGAGGCAATTCACTTATTAAAACTCTCTTTTGCTCCATTGTATCGCGATAACGTATTGTCACCATTTTATCCTCTAACGATTGATGATCGATAGTAACGCATAAAGGGGTACCAATAGCATCTTGCCTACGATAACGCTTACCAATACTATCTTTCTCATCATATTGATAACTATAATCAAAGCGTATCATATCCACTATTTCGTTTGCAAGCTCCGGAAGTCCATCTTTCTTAACAAGAGGAAGAATTGCAACCTTAATAGGTGCAAGCGGTGCAGGGAATTTAAGAACAACGCGTTCATCGTTACCAACTTTCTCCTCTTTATATGAAGCTGATAAAATCTGCAATACCATCCTATCCACCCCGATAGATGTCTCCACGACGTATGGAACATAATTCTCACCTCGTTCAGGGTCAAAGTACTGTAATTTTTTGCCCGAAAACTCTTGATGACGCGACAAATCGAAATCAGTACGCGAATGTATCCCCTCAACCTCTTTAAAGCCAAATGGGAAATTATACTCTATATCTGCAGCGGCATTAGCATAGTGCGCTAATTTTGTGTGGTCATGAAAACGATACTCCGTATCACCAAAGCCTAAAGCCTTATGCCAATTCATTCGAAATTGTTTCCAGTGCTCATACCACTCCATCTCTGTTCCAGGAGCCACAAAGAATTGCATCTCCATCTGCTCAAACTCCCTCATACGGAAAATAAACTGACGAGCCACTATCTCGTTACGGAACGCTTTTCCTATCTGTGCAATACCAAAAGGGATTTTCATGCGTCCACTCTTCTGTACATTCAAGAAGTTAACAAAGATACCCTGCGCCGTCTCTGGGCGTAAATATATGGTGTTTGCTCCATCAGCTGTAGAGCCCATCTTTGTATCGAACATAAGATTAAACTGTCGCACATCCGTCCAGTTACGCGTACCTGATATAGGACACACTATCTCTAACTCCTCAATAAGCTCTTTTACTTTATCTAATTCACTATTAGTCAAGTAATCAGCCATGCGACTCTCAACACTCTTTTGACGCTCTTTTATCTCATTCACGCGTGGTGCTGTTGCAAGGAATTGCTCTCTATCAAAACTATCTCCAAAACGCTTAGTAGCCTTTTTCACCTCTTTCTCTATCTTATCGTTCTGTTTCTCTATCCACTCCTCAATGAGCACGTCGGCACGATAGCGTTTCTTAGAGTCTTTATTATCAATAAGTGGGTCGTTAAAGGCTCCAACATGTCCCGATGCCTCCCAAATACGAGGGTGCATGAATATTGCAGAGTCAATACCCACAATATTATCATTAAGGCGCACCATAGCATCCCACCAATATTTCTTTATATTATTTTTAAGCTCCACACCAAGCTGTCCATAATCGTAAACAGCTCCAAGTCCATCATAAATATCGCTTGAAGGAAAGATAATACCATACTCCTTACTATGTGCTATCAATTTCTTAAAAAGTTCCTCTTGTGTCATATCTTAATATTATTTAGTTATATTTACAAGCGCAAATATACGCTAAAAAAATGATATTTCTCCTTTTTTTAATTTTTATTGACAAAAAAAAGGCTAAAAGTGTTCTATAATAGATAAAAATTTTTTATCTTTGTCCGATTTATTGTTTACATAGACGAATAATTAAAAGCAAAATATGGCAAATTTGATGAAAGGTGTTCTGAAAATGTTTTTCGGAACAAAGAGTGATAAGGATAGAAAAATGGTTGACCCGTATGTTAATGATGTACGTAATATTTATCCTACAGTTGAAGCACTAAGTAATGATGAGTTACGTGCTCGCACTATGGAACTCAGAGCTAAATTGCTTGCTGCAATAGCAGATGACGAGGCGTTAATCGAGAAGAATAAAGCTATAATTGAACTCCCTGATACAGATATTGATACAAAAGAAAAATTGTCTAATGAGATAGATCAAACAGTAAAAAATATTGATGAGAAATTAGAAGAGGTTCTTTTAGAGATACTCCCTGAGGTCTTCGCGATAGTGAAAGATACTGGACGTCGTTTTAAGGAAAATAGCGTTGTAGAGGTTACTGCTACTGAATTCGATAGAAATCTTGCCGCAACAAAAGAGTATGTAAACATAGAAGGAGACAAGGCTCTATTTAATAATAACTGGGTTGCAGGAGGTAATACCATAACTTGGGATATGGTGCACTACGATTCGCAACTTTTCGGAGGTGTTGTGCTACACACAGGAAAGATAGCGGAGATGGCAACAGGTGAGGGTAAAACTCTTGTTGCAACGCTACCGGTATTCCTTAATGCTCTTACTGGTAAGGGTGTGCATGTTGTAACAGTGAACGACTACCTTGCGCGTCGTGACTCGGAATGGATGGGACCAATGTTTGAGTTTCACGGGTTGAGTGTTGATTGTATAGACAAACACAGCCCAAATAGCCAAGCACGCCGTGATGCCTATTTGGCAGATATTACCTATGGAACAAATAATGAGTTTGGTTTCGACTATCTGCGCGATAATATGGCAAATTCACCGGAGGAGCTTGTTCAACGTAAACATCACTATGCTATTGTCGACGAGGTGGACTCGGTGCTTATCGACGATGCGCGTACTCCATTAATAATAAGTGGTCCTGTACCAAAAGGTGATGATCAACTCTTTGAAGAGTATAACCCACAGATTAATCGTTTATATACTCTTCAGAAAAATTTTGTCACTCAAATTCTTGCTCAAGCAAAGAAATTAATTGCTGATGGCAATACCGAGGAGGGAGGAATACTACTTCTTCGTGCCCATAAAGGATTACCAAAGTATGGTCCATTGATTAAATTCCTTAGTGAGCAAGGTAATAAGACACTACTCCAAAAGACAGAATATTTCTACATGGCGGAAAAGAACAAACGCATGCACGAAATAACGGATGAGCTATATTTCATCATCGATGAAAAAATGCACTCTACAGAACTGACAGATAAGGGAGTAGATGCACTATCATCAACGTTTGGAGATAATAAATTCTTCGTTCTTCCCGAGATGGCAACAGCTTTGAATGCTATTGATTTAGAAGATATATCTGATGATGAAAAAGCAACAAAGAAGAGTATGGTTTATGCCGAATACTCTATTAAATCGGAACGTATACACACTGTTAATCAATTACTTAAGGCATATGCAATGTTTGAAAAAGATGTTGAGTATGTTGTCATGGACAATAAGGTAAAGATTGTTGATGAGCAAACAGGGCGTATCATGGAGGGACGTAGATACTCAGATGGACTACATCAAGCGATAGAGGCGAAAGAGAATGTGCGTGTTGAGGCTGCAACGCAAACTTTTGCAACGATAACATTACAAAACTACTTCCGCATGTACCATAAATTGGCCGGTATGACAGGTACTGCAGAAACTGAGGTTAGTGAATTCTGGAATATATATAAATTAGATGTTGTTGTAATACCAACTAACCGCCCTGTGGTACGTAGGGATAACGACGACTTAATATACAAGACAAAACGCGAGAAATTTGCAGCTGTTATCGATGAAGTTAATGCATTAGTTGATGCAGGACGCCCCGTACTCGTAGGTACTACATCGGTTGAGGTATCGGAGCTACTATCAAAGATGTTAAAGATGCGTGGCATACAGCATAACGTACTAAATGCTAAGCAGCACCAGCGTGAGGCACAGATAGTATTAGAGGCTGGTCGTAAAGGTCAAGTTACCATAGCAACCAATATGGCAGGTCGTGGTACCGACATCAAGTTAACACCAGAGGTTAAAGAGGCAGGAGGTCTCGCTATTGTTGGTACTGAACGCCATGAATCGCGTCGTGTGGATAGGCAGCTACGTGGTCGTAGTGGTAGACAGGGGGATCCAGGTTCTTCACAATTCTTTGTCTCTTTTGAAGATAATCTAATGCGTCTATTTGGCTCAGACCGTATATCTAAAGTCATAGATAGAATGGGGCTTAAGGATGGCGAATCTATTCAAGCGGGGATGATGAGTAGTGCGATTGAGAGAGCACAGAAGAAGGTTGAAGAGAATCATTTCGGAGTACGTAAGCATCTATTAGAGTATGACGATGTCATGAACTCACAACGTGAAGTTATCTATACTCGTCGTCGTAATGCACTTTATGGAGAGCGCTTAGAGGTTGATATTAACAATATGATTGGAGACTTTGTGACTGTATTTATTCAAAATAATGAAGGTGCGAAGTTAGATGAATTTAATCTTGAGCTTATCAGATTAGTATCTATGGATAGCGGTATTCAAGATGAAAAAGAGTTTAGCTCAATGAATGCAAAAACACTCGCTGAGGCGCTATCAACACGACTGTTCGAAGCATTTAAGAAGAAAGAATCAAGTATTGCCTCAATGGTCTACCCTGTTATAAAAAATATCTACGAAGAGCATAAAGATGATAACGGAACAATAGGCATCCCTTTCACATGTGGAGATAAGGGGTATCGTATACCGGTTAACATAAAGAGAGCATATGACACTGAAGGGTATGAGGTATTCCGTACGTTTGTTAAGCTAATGGTTTTAATAACTGTAGATGACAACTGGAAAGAGCATCTACGCGAGATGGATGATCTTCGTCAATCGGTACAAAATGCATCATACGAGCAGAAAGATCCATTACTTATTTATAAGTTAGAGTCGTTCAAACTCTTTAGTAATATGCTAACAACTATTACCGAAGAGATTCTATCGACAATAATGAAGGCATATATCCCAATCTCCGACGGAGCACCTAAAGAGGAGGTCAAAGAGCAGCGTCGCAATGATGTTGATGTAGCTAAACTTCAAACAAGTCGTTCAGAGGTGGCAGCTAATGCAACAGAAAGACCTAAACAACAACCTGTTATGGTGGAGAAAAAGGTAGGACGTAACGAATTGTGTCCTTGTGGTAGTGGTAAGAAATATAAACATTGCCACGGAGCTAATCAATAAGATTTTGTTACGATACGTAATAAAGGATAAAAAAAATAGTTTTTTATATGTAGGCTATTGATTTAATCACTATCTTTGCGTCGTTAGTTCCTTGATAAGGAGGGTAAACATGAAAAAATTTAATTAATTATAAATATTTTAAACTATGAGAATTTGTAAAATTTTACTATTTTTTGTTGTTATGTTAAGCGTCTCTACTGTATACGCACAGTCGAGGGATGAGATTGCTACGGTACTTAATGAAGCCGGTGAAGCAATGAATAATAAAGATTATCCTGGAGCAATAAAAAAGTTTGAAGAGGGGCTGAAAATGTTAGGAGAAACGGATGAATTAGAAGCGGTTGAAGAATTAGAACCTTTAGCAAATAAGGGATTAGGACAAGTTTACCGTACCCAAGGTATGATATTGGCTCATTCTAAGAAGTATGAAGAGGCACTTGTTGAATTCAAAAAATCTGTTGAATATTATAAGTCGGCAAACGAGATAATTATGCAACGTAATGTTGAAAATCTTATATCAACGTGCTATATACGGTTAGCTACAACCAAAGCAAAGGCTAAACAATATACAGCTGCAATTGGAATATGTAACGAGGGGCTAAAACTTAATCCAAACGATACAAAGTTAATGATTCTTATGGCGCAATGCTATGAAAGATCGGGTAAGGATGCTCAAGCAATTGCCACATATGAAAAAGTTATGGCATTAGGAGAGCGAATTGCTCGTCTTAGAGCTGACGGTCAAAAAGCAAGAGAATTTTTGATAAATAGCCAATTAGCGGATGCCGTAAAATTATCAGAGAAGGGTAATAAAACAGCCGCATTAGCTAAGGTAAAAGTGGCAGAGAAATATAACCCTACATCTCCTCAAACGGCTTTAATCAAAATCAATATTTACTCTAAGGCTAAAGATTATAATGCTGTTGTAGCTCAAGGACCAGCGGCTCTTAAGCTTCAAAAGAACAATGTTGGAAGATCTGAGATTAACTTCATGATTGGTGCTGCATATGTAGGATTAGGAAATAATGTATCTGCACTTAAGCACTATAAATTAGTGACAACAGGTAAAAATCTTCAAACAGCTAAATCACAGATTACACAGCTAAATACAGCGATCAAAGCTGCGCAGAAATAGCATTTATGATTATATATAAAAAAGGGGGGGGCCGACGTGGCTCCCTTTTTTTAGGGCGGTAGCCGCAAAACCATTCTGGGTGATACCGAAAACCTAATAAAAGAAATTGTCTCAAAAACATTTTTGTCACTTCCTGAATCAAATAAATACTCACGTACGCAAAGTACACTCTATTTCATACTCATCACGAAATACCTAAATTGAATTTTGATATGAATTTCTCATAAAAAATCACATTATTTAGTCGACCCTTAAAGCGTTGCTTATTTTCTCCACTTTATTACGTTGAGGTTCCAAACATTTTTCGTGCTGTTTTTCTTCTGTATTTGACATAAAAAGGGGAATTCGCAAAACTATATTAGAACTGTAATTCAATTAGTTACAACCTGA
>CAYIZU010000064.1:0-3073 GCA_964367795.1 uncultured Rikenellaceae bacterium
GGCTAAAGATGACGCCGAGGAGGCTAATAGTCGATTATCAAATTGGGCAAGCGACTCATTTATATCCCCAACAGAGAAGGCGGCATTGAATCAAGAGAAAGTAACAATTGCAGCTCATAAGGCGAATATTTTATCGCTTAATAGTTATAATATTGATATTAGTGACTATAATAGTAAATATTTAGCTTATTATACCGCTTTGGTGAAGTATAGCGCCTTAGTGCCAGAAAATATATCACTTAGCGGAGATTTATCCACATCGCAAAGTGCATATTACGATAGCTATGTCGCTACTTTAGCGGAAATAAATAGCGGTATGATTGATGGCATAATCACCGATGCTAATGCTTATACCGATACGTTGAAATATCTGAAAGATGCCATTGCAGGTTCTACAACTGTTGATGGTGGATTACTTCTTAGTAATGTTATTGGTGTGAATGATAGTGCGAGTGAGGGCAATCCGTCGGATATGCGAGCTGGGATGAGTGGCGTTGAGGGTGATGGGGTTGCTTTTTTTGCCCATGAAACCGATGCCTATACAACTGCTGCTGAATTCATAAGCGGAGCCAGTGCTCAAAAACCAAACTTTTTGGTAACAGATAGTGGTTTACTATACTCTAAAAACGGAGAGTTTGAAGATGTTATAATAAGTGGTGGTTGGAGGGCCGAGTTTAAAGATGGGATTTATGGCTTTGGTGGCGAGAACTCATCCTTCACAGATGGTGTAAAAGATACTAACAATATATATATAGACTCTAATAATCCTTCGTATAACGTTAATTTCCTTATGCCTTTTGATTCACAACACAATGGATTCCGTTTCTGCCTTGTGTGTAGAGGTGGTGGTAGTGCCATGGTATTTAGTGAAGAGGGGAAATATTTCTTTGAAAATAATAAACGTTATAGTTTATCCTCACGAGGTTATTGAAGGAATCGGATGGGGTGTAGGTAATGAATTTTATGGTTATATTATATTGAGTCGTTCATCTGCCAATATGAGTGGTAGCATAGAGGCATCACCAGCACCAAAATTGCAGAATAATTATTACCAAAATGGGACATTAAACTCCGTGACAAGTACAGGGGAAATAAGCTTTCCAATACCATATGCATCGGTGCCTCATTTTGTTATGGCAAGCCCCGCATCGGTATCATCTAACTTTGATGAATTACACATTGTTAGCGTCTTTGATATAACCAGTACAAGCTTCAAATATAAAATATCTGGGTTTGTGGGTGGCGATTTCATGCCTAATGCTATTACATTTAACTGGGTGGTTTCAGGATTAATATAATGGTATGAAAAATATTATAATTTTGCTGCTACTCCTACTTTTGGGGTGGCAGCTTTTGAAGCCAAATAGAGTTAATGAGATTGTTTCGCATAAGACTGTAACGCGTGATAGCCTTGTTCGAGATACTATTTGTGATACTATACTAATAATGGATAAGAGCGAGATTGTACGTCTTGATACGTTAATATTTCGTGATACTATCGAGGTGTCAATACCTATAAGTAGATATGAGTTCAAAGGCGAGGATTATAAATTTGTGGTTGAAGGATATAATGTCAAGCCAATATCAATGGAGCACTATCCCATTACGCATTATAAGTTTACCAGTGATAAATATTTCTCTGAAAAGAGAATATCTTTTGGTATAATAGTGGGTGTGGGAGGGATATATGGTGTTAAAGGTGCCGATTTTGGATTGATATATGGTATTGGCTTTAGATACAGACTAAATTAAGGGAACTTCTAAAAACTCATTTCACGCGCTGCATCTTCGCTGATTTGTATTTTTGCGGGTTTATAAAATCGACCTTTAGAACCACTAAAGGCTGATTTTTCAAATCACAAAAATCCTAAACCATCAAAGCGCATCACATAAAAGCAGTTTTTAGAACTCCCCTTAAGGGTCTACTAAATAATATATAAATTTCATGAGGTCGCCTATGAGAGATTGAAAACTCATTAAGACGACCTCTTTTTTGTAAAAAAACATTATCTTTGCATATTGATATATTAATATAGTGTTACTATGGAAAAAAAATGGTTAAAGTGTTTATTGGTTATATTACTGCTATGCGTGTACCAGAATATTCATGCGCAATATTTTGTTTCACCAACAGATCCAGTATACCTAAAATGGCTAAAGATTGAAAATCGCTCAAAGGGAGATATTATTTTTCCAAACTATCTTAGTGAGCAGGCGTATAATATATCACTTCTACGAGACACCCTTACTCCATATATCGGTTTTAATCTAAATGTTAGTCCAAAAGATTTCCCTATAACACTACATCCAACAAATCTGCTATCCAATGGACTGGTGACATATACCCCACGACGCATGGAGCTATATACAATGCCTTCACGAGATAATATATCGTTACCATGGATAAAACATCTTCTGGCACATGAGTACCGCCATGTAGCGCAGATGAGTAAATTGAATCAGGGTTTTACAAAATTCTTCTCATATATAATAGGTGAACAAATGTTAGGGCTTACAGCTATGACCGTTCCAACATATTTTTACGAAGGTGACGCTGTTATGGCAGAAACACAATTTTCAATTTATGGTAGAGGTAAGCAACCTGCATTTAACACACCTCTTAGAGCTGCTATATTAGAGGATAAGGATATAAATATTATCACCTACAGACTTGGAGCACTGAATAAATTCGCTCCCGACCAATACCTTATGGGGTATCACCTAACACAATATGCTACCGATATTTATGGTATTGATTTTTGGAATAATTGTCTAAATTTCGCTGCTCGAAATCCCTACCTTATCGACCCTTTCTTCTTTGCGTACAATAAATACGGGAAGACCAACTCCAGTAGATTAATTCGAGGAACCGTTGATAGGCTCATCAAATTCTGGGAACCAACTACAGCAAAAGAAGATAGCGGAGATATTTTGGGGGAAAAGCCTGATATATATACAACATACCATTCACCAACATATATCGATGACAATAAAATAGCTGTTGTTAAGAGTGATTTTAACCGTGCGAGTGCAATATATATTGTTAATACAGATAATGGTGAGGAGAAACGCA
>CAYIZU010000064.1:3083-7399 GCA_964367795.1 uncultured Rikenellaceae bacterium
TACCTCAATAGGATACCTATCATCTAACCTTTTTTACCATAACAACAAAATCTATTGGGGAGAGATAACACCATCGCTATCATGGGGGCAAAAGAATTTTTCTACTCTATACTCTTATGATTTAAGAAAAGGTGATAAGAAGCGAGAAATGCGCTCAACTGCATTCTTCTTCACTCCATATAAAAACGGAAGGTTTGCTGCGGTTGAGTACAATGATGTAAACCGACCATTCATAGTGGTTTATGATAATAAGTATAGAGAGGAGGCACGATATGAGTTAAAGGGTGAAAATCTATCGGTTAACGGGATGTGCTATAACCCATCAAACGATAAAATATATTGCGCCATAATCGACAATAACGGTACATCTGTCATTGAAGTTGATATGAAAACAAAACAAACCAATTGTTTAATACAACCTAACTACAACACCATAACTAACCTATCATACGACGATAACAAGCTACTATATACGTCGATTATTAGTGGTTTGGAAGAGGTTCATTGCTATGAGTTATCCACTGGAAAGGAGTATCAGATAACAACATCGCGATACGGCTCAACATATTCATCGCTCTCACCAAGCGGTGATAAGGTTGCAACCACAACATACACTTCACAAGGGTTTCTACTTAGTGAACACTCTATGGGCGCAAAAAAAGAGACGAAATGGCAAAAAATACCATCTAATAAATACAATTTCCCATATAAAGAGTGGAATATCATAAAATTAGATACCGTATCTTTTAGCACAAATGATATATCTATTGAAAAGCAAAAAAATGGCACAAAAAAATATAGTAAACTGACTAATGCAATAAATACACATAGCTATATCCCTTTCTATATTGATACCGACCAACTACTCTCTTCTCAAACAATAAGTGGTGGAGTGGGTGTAACCATTCTTTCGCAAAACCTACTTAATAACCTCGTAACATCTATGGGTTATGGTTATGTGAACAAAGAGCATCTTCTAAAATTGGGAATCGACTACACAGGACTACCTATTCATATCGGTTTAGATATTGAATATGGAGGGAAAGAGCAAAATATTTACAATCTTATATCTCCAACATATAACGATAAAATAGAAAAATATTTCGAGTTATCAACGAAGCTATCTCTTCCGTTTAATCTATCCGGTGGGGGTAGAAGTCGCTTTTTTAGAGCCAACTTAACATATAAATACAATAATGATATACTATATATCTCACCTACAGATAAAGAGGATGGTTCAAGTAAACTACAATTTGACTTATACTATCAGAATACCACTAACAAGGCACGACTCGACCTAAATCCACGATGGGGATATTTAGCTCAATTCTACATTATAAATAACCCTTTCAGTACTTATATTGACTACTCTACCCTATATGCTTTATATCTGCGAGGTTACCTTCCCGGCCCATTCCCTAATGGTTCAATAACTATTGAAGGTGCCTATACTTATCAAACAAATAGGGAGGTATTTTTTTCAGAAGCTATACTCCTACCGCGTGGCACAACAGCCGAAGCAGCGATAAATAGGAATTATGCTTTTGGCATTGACTACCGTGTTCCGGTTTGGTATCCTAATGGGGGATTATCATCGATACTGAATTTTCAACGTATATCATTTGGGGCATTCTACGACTTTGCCAACTATACAACTATAAAAAGTGGAGAAAAGTGGATAAAGAAAAATTCTTTTGGAGGCTCCGTAATCTTCACCGTTAATATGTTTGGATTCAGAAATTTAATAGATATTGAATACTCCATTTATAAACCAAGCGATAGTAATAAACTTGGAACATGGGTATCTTTTTCAGTAGATATTTAATATCTGATGCAACGTTTTGTGTGATTTATGTATCTAATTATAAAAAACAATACTATCATGAAAAAATTATTTGTATTTATTGCGGTGGCACTAATTGCCCCAATTGTCTCAATGGCTCAAATTAGTAGCGAGAGACCAGTTCCTCAAATCAATGTATCAATGAGTGTTGACACCCTTGTCATGCCCGACGTCTTTTATCTTTCAATAACAGTTGTAGATAATAAAGGTGTGGGGAAGCAAGGTATAGATAATGTTGAGAGGAGAATTTTAATACCAACTCTTAGGCGCGAAGGGGTTGATATTGAAAAAGATTTAGTTATTGATAATGTATATAGCACTTACAATAAAAGAGGAAAAGATGTTACCTCGAAACGCTATACCCTAATGATTAAATCGGCAAGTAAGACAAACAGGATAGTTAGTAAGCTAAAAAGTGAAGATATTTTAGTATCTTTACAGCGAACTGATGTGAGTAATAAGAAAGAGCTTGAGGCAGAGCTACGAATTAAAGCTCTTAAAGCGGCAAAATTGGAGGCAAAAAGGTTGCTTAGTGCGGTAGGTCCAAAGAGTGGTAAATTATTAATGGTTAATGTTAACATATATAATCACCTTCAACCAAGGCAACACGGCGGTATGATGATGAAGTCAAATGTAGAATTTGAGAGTGTGAGTATTGATAAGTTTGAAAAAGTTGGTATAAGTGCAAATATACAAGCTGCATTTGAAATATTATAAAAATATATAATTATGAAGAAACTTTTATTACTGCTATTACTATCACTCCCTATGGTGGTATTAGCACAAGGAGATGGACAATGGGTATATAAGAAATACAGTACATGGGATAAAAAATATAAGAATAGCCTAAGTTTCGACTTCGGTATTACCCCTCTCATTTACGATACGCATGAAGTAATGCACTACAATTATGACTACTCACCATATGGGACCAGTAGCTGGTGTGGTTACGAAGCAGCAGATTTGTACAAAGGCTCGGATACATATTTTCCATCTCTTAACTTCACGTACAACTATCGTTTGAGCAAGCTTTTTAGTATTGAAATGGTTATGGGTTATGCACGTACAGAGAGCAGCTATTTCGATCGTTTCGATGGTGGTTTCGCATTTAAAGAGAGTAACAGCTACCTGCATCTGATGCCCGTTGGTAAATTACATTGGTTAAACCAAAGAATGATATCGCTCTACTCCGCATTTGGACTGGGTGTATCCTTCTCTTCAAGTCGCAATGAGGATGGAAGATTGGGACGTGATAATTTCCAAACTCTGCCTATTATTCACACAGCACTAATAGGGGCAAGATTTGGATATCGCGCATTTGGCTTTGCGGAGTTTGGTCCATCAATGATAGGAGTATTACGTTTAGGTATTGGTTACAGATTTTAATTTAGTGAGGAGATGAAAAAGATTTTATATTTAGCTATTGCAGCAGTAATTACATCGTGTACAACTTATGAATATCACACATTTACAAAGAGAACTGAATCTGCTAACCATGTATATTCGGAGTCGGTAGAGGTATTTTATAACTTTGTAGACATATTTAATATGGCACAAGATGTTGATGCTTGGAGTGCTGAAACAGATAGAGAAAAACAAGATAGCGTTGAGGATAGGTACTTTTATTATTACAAACTACGTACTTCAAATGATACCATAAAAATCCTGAATATGTATGATGTTGATGCCGCATTAAGCATTGCAACTAAAGGAAAACGTATCGGGGAAATAGGTAGCGAGTGGAGTGTTATGCTGAACGATGACAAATTCATTATTAAATGTACTGCGGATAAGAAATGGCAGATTACCACACTGGAAGAGAATTTTATTAATATAAAGGGAGATTTTACCATTCGTGAAATGCCATCTGAAGATAAGGATATTGATGGTATATATGGCATAACTGGAAGTGGTATTTTTAAAACAGCACCTAATTGTGGTTTCTCACATGAGGTGGAGTTTTCCATCACCGAAGAGGTTACATTAATAGATTACCATCATCGTCATAGCAATATCTCAATTTACAGATTTGGGGTTAACGATGAAGTGATAAGAATGAGTAGTAACATTAATTTATCAGATGGTGTCATTGAATTACTTGAAATAAGGAATGACAAGGAGAATTACCCTATTACAGCTGAAATAGAGAGAACCGGTATATATACAATTAAATATAGAGGTGTAACAGAGGAGTGGGATATGCTCTATTATTAATTATTAGATATGCCACCATTATATAACTTTAACAGCACTGTAAAAGCACTGACTCTTGCAAAAGGGTTGGTGCTTTGCGGTGTTAGTAGGGCAGAAAAAATACCCTCAAATGTTGAAGATGAATTTAATAGGTGGATTGATAGTGAGTATAACGGCTCGATGAGGTGGTTTGAAAATAATGATGAGATTCGAAAAAATCCATCACTTCTATTTGACGGTGCTAAAACCATTGTGTCGGTGGCTATGCAGTATCCTCTTA
>CAYIZU010000064.1:7409-10301 GCA_964367795.1 uncultured Rikenellaceae bacterium
TCCTCTTACATTCCATAGTAATGTAGCCTCTTATGCTCAAAACATAGATAATCATTATACTATTAAGGCAAAGCTTAACGAAGTGATTGAAGAGCTAAATAATCATTATGGTGTTACTATTAATGCACGTGCTTTTACTGATTCAGCACCAATCATCGAACGCTATTGGGCTGTAAAAAGTGGACTTGGATGGATAGGTCGTAGTGGTTTGTTAATAAATAAAATTTATGGCAGCACCCTACTTCTCGGCGAAATTGTTTTGGATTATGAAAGCGATATATATGATAATGAGGATATATTTAATGGCTGTAATGAATGCAATAATTGTATTGAAAAGTGCCCAAATAGTGCAATTATTTCGGGCGGTATGATAGATGCAAGAAAATGTATCTCATACCTAACCATTGAACATAGAGGGGAATTTTCACAAGAGCAAAAGGGATGGTTAAAGCAAGGGGAAATGGTGTTTGGATGTGACATATGCCTAAAAAGCTGCCCATGGAATAAAGTAGCCCAAATAGTTGAACCTAACATTTTAATCACAGAGGAAGATATGCTTTTATCCAACTCCCAATTTAAAAACAAATATGGCTCAACACCATTAATGCGTGCCGGAAATAGGCAGGTGAGACGTAATTTCACTAATAAGGTTAAATAAATTATTATTGACATCAAGCCATAAATATCCATTATCGCGACGGAACCATGTAAGTTGGCGCTTTGCATATCGTCTACTATTACGTTTTATCAGTTCAATAGCCTCTTCAAGGGATATATCTCCATCCATATAACTGAATATCTCTTGGTAGCCAACTGTTTGCAAAGCATTACAATCCCTATGTGAGTACAATCCTTTCGCCTCTTCAATAAGACCATCTGCAATCATTATATTAACTCTACGGTTAATTCTATCATATAAATCATCTCTTTCTCTATTGAGAACAAATTTTACGATATTAAATGGACGTATTTTTTTATCTCCTCTCCTAAAGGAACTAAATGTTTTACCTGTACTCTCTATAACCTCTAATGCCCTAATAACGCGCTGTGGATTTGATGTATCAACAGTAGAAAAATATTCCGAATCTTTCTCTTCAAGCTCTTTTGCAAGCTGCTGTAACTCTCCTCTCTCTACCCTATCCTTCAATCTATCTCGCACCTCGGCAGGAACGGATGGGATATCATCAATACCATTGCATACGGCATCAATGTAGAGGCCTGTTCCACCAACCAATAAAACCACATCACACGTAATAAAAAGATTATCAAGTAATTCAATAACCTCTTTCTCATAATCGCCAACGCTATAATGTTCCGTGATTGAATGATTTTGTATAAAGTAATGCTTCACTGCATTTAACTGTTCGAGCGATGGGACAGCAGTACCAATGGTCATCTCTTTATATATTTGACGAGAATCACACGAGATGATGGGTGCTGAAAAATGTTGAGCAAGAGCGATAGATATATCACTCTTGCCCACACCTGTAGCTCCTGTTAAAACGATGAGCAACTTTCCTTTACTACGCATTATATTTTAATATTCGTCATCGTAACCGCCATCAGAGCTATAATCATCATAACCATAGTCATCATAATTCTCATCATAGTCATCGCCATACTCGCTCATCATCTCATTAAAGATTGCCCCTTCACGCTCTTCTCCAAATTGCGGTGGTGCCTCTCCTTCAGAAAACGATACACAAGGATAGTCAATATTCTTATTCCCTTTATGTGCCTCTATGAGCTGTATAAATAACGACCTATCGTTTAATAAATCATATGTATAAATCAACCTTTCACACTTCTGCCTTACAATATTTGCAAGTAGCACTGTGTCCATTGAAACAGGTCCATCTTCGCTCTCTTCTTCCATGTCTACAAGAGTAAATTCGCGTTGCTTAACCCACGCTTCATCAGAGAGGAAGAAAGAAGCCATCTCCTCCTCATCAAAACCCAAATCTTCACAAATAAATTTATGAAAATCGAGTAACGATGCATCGTATCTAAGTTCGTAATCTCTTATAAAATTATCATCTTCAGCGCTTAATGCTTTAAATTTAAAAATCATCAATTTTTCTTCCATTATCCTTGAGTCTTAAAAATTATACTTCATATTGCTAAAAGCAATCATTTATAGTGCAAATATATCTATTTTTAGCTTATGTACAAAGGTTTTTATTATTTTTTTTACACGCCAGTACCTATCCTATTAAGGCAGTTGACACATAAGCAGCTATCATATTGCTCTTTAATAGCGAGTTGTTGCCTATCTGTCAGTTTCACACCGGCACATCCACACGATGCAATATTGTTATGCCTACACATAAAGTTACTCCCACATATTGGACATATCTTTAAAATAGCATGCACCTCTTCCGGTAAAACGAACGAAAGTTCTTTGAACTGATACTCCCGTTTTTCTCCCTTTTGTGTCGTTAAAATAAGCGCGCCATAATCAGTGACACCCACGATTTTTGCATTAAATTGCTCATTGTCGACTGTTAAAAAAGGATGATAACCATCCTTTCGATAAAGATGACGTAAATAGGCTCTATCAAGAGTAAAAAATAATCCCTCAGACATTATATCATATTTTATCTCAAACCGACGGCATATATCCTCTAATATCTCCTCCCTTGAGAATTCCTTACCCTTTTCTAAAGCCATAGACGTAGGGTTTGGAGCATTGCTAATAAACTGACGTTGATTCACATTGAGCCCTACGCCTATAACAGCCTTACTTAGCTCGCCACTCCCCGTTACGTTGCACTCAATGAGTATACCGCAAATCTTCCTATCTCCAACATATATATCATTTGGCCATTTTATTGTAGCTTCAATATCATGACATGCAAGTGTTTCAACTATTACAGTTGATATTATTTTTGA
>CAYIZU010000065.1:0-10155 GCA_964367795.1 uncultured Rikenellaceae bacterium
CTCGCTATCGCTCGTTTAGGACAATTCACAAAACAGAGTTTTGCGAATTGCCCTAGTTTAGAGAGGCTCCCTTAAAGGTTTTACGATGTAATGGCGTAACACCATATTTTTCTATAGCAGCCCGATGTGCCGCGGTAGGATAAGCTTTATTCCCCGCCCAACCATATTCTGGATATTTTTCACTTAATTCAACAATATAATCATCACGATGACACTTAGCTACTACTGATGCTGCCGCTATTGAAAGATATTTACTATCCCCTTTTACAATACATTTATATGGGATATCAAGAGAGGTTTTAAAGCGATTACCATCTATAAGAAGGTGTTCTGGAGTGGTTTTTAACGACATAATTGCTCTATTCATAGCCATGAATGAAGCGTTTAGCACGTTAATCTCATCTATCTCTTCAGCCGTAGCCTCCCCAATAGCCCAATCAATTGCCTCGTTTTTAATTATATCCCTTAAGATGTATCTATCACGCTCGGTCATACGCTTTGAATCATTTAAAAGGGGGTGATAGAAATCTTTAGGCATCACCACTGCGGCTGCAAATAACGAGCCAGCAAGGCATCCACGCCCCACTTCGTCGCAGCCTGCCTCGATAATATTTTCAATAAAAAATCTCTCTAACATACCTATACCATATAAAAAACTCCGAAAGTCTTAACTTTCGGAGTTTTAATATTATAATATTGAATTAGCAGCATCCGCCTTCTCCACATTCACCTTCGTTGCAGCCACCTTCGCTACAATCTCCACCGCCGCAGTTGCATCCACCACCTGCAGGTTGCATAAATTTAGCCATATCCTCGTCTGTAGCCTCGCGCACTCCAACAACTTGACCTTCAAAATTTAGAGTCTTACCTGCCATAGGGTGATTGAAATCCATTTTTACTGAATCTGAAGTTATCTCAAGAACTCTACCATATAGTTGGTTACCTTCAACATCAACCATAGGTAGAACAGCGTCTACAGCTATCATCTCTTCATTGAAAACGCCATCTACTTCAAAAATATTTTTTGGAAGTTCAGCTATTCTTTCCTCTTCATAAACGCCATAACCCTCTTCTGGTGTTAAAGTAAATGCAAAAGTGTCATCTGCCTCTTTACCATTTACACTCTCCTCAAATTTAGGTAATAACATTCCTATTCCAAAGATAAAATCAAAAGGCCTATCGGCTGCTACATCCTCTATTACGTTTCCGTCTACTGTTAATTTGTATGCTAATGAAACATACTTGTTGTTCTCTATTTTCATCTCTATTTTATTTGTGTACAGGGGAATCTTACAAAACCTCTATACGGTATTAATAATTTACTATCTATAACTCTCAAGCGGAGCACATGTACAAAATAGGTTACGGTCGCCATAACCGTTATCTATCTTCGTTACATATGGCCAAAACTTATGTTCGCCCACCCATGGTAAAGCGTATGCCGCCTTAGCACGTGAATAACTATGATTCCACTCATCAGATACCATCTCATGTGATGTGTGAGGAGCCATCTTAACAACATTATCAAGTGCATCTACCGTGCCAGCAGCTATCTCTTCACATTCACGCTTTATCTGTATAAGTGCCTCGATAAATCTATCCATCTCAGCCTTATTTTCACTCTCTGTTGGCTCAACCATAAGTGTCTCATGCACTGGGAATGATAGTGTAGGAGCATGGAAACCATAGTCCATTAATCGCCTCGCTATATCCCCTGATTCAACACCATATAAACGCTTAAAGTCGCGACAATCAACAATCATTTCGTGACCTACACGTCCTGTTTCTCCAGTATATACAACGCTGTACTCACCTGCCATTGCAGCCACAAGGTAGTTCGCATTAAGAATAGCCACTCGTGTAGCCTCTGTTAATCCTTTAGCACCTAACATTTTTATATAAGCGTAAGTAATAGGTAGTAACATAGCATTTCCCCAAGGAGATGCAGCAACTGCTGTTATACCTTCTGCGCCACCAGTCGACACTATTGGGTGAGATGGCAGGAATGGCGTTAAATGCTTAGCAACACCAATGGTTCCAACACCAGGGCCACCACCACCGTGAGGCATAGCAAATGTTTTGTGAAGGTTTAGATGACAAACATCCGCACCGATAAATCCAGGGTTTGTAAGTCCAACTTGTGCATTCATATTAGCTCCGTCCATAAACACCTGACCGCCATTATCATGTACAGCATCAATAATCTCACGGATACGTGCTTCGAATACACCATGTGTTGAAGGATATGTTATCATTGCACATGATAAATTCTCCTTATTTGCTTCCGCTTTTGCAACGAAATCTTCAACATCAATATTTCCTTTATCGTCGCACTCAACAAGTACTATTTTTAATCCAGCCATAGCCGCAGATGCAGGGTTAGTACCATGCGCGGATGTTGGAATAAGCACTATATTACGATTGCTTTGTCCATTAAACTGCTGATACCCACGAATTACCATTAAACCTGCATATTCTCCATTAGCACCAGAGTTAGGTTGGTTCGAAACAGCATCGAAACCTGTAATAACAGCAAGGTCTTTACTAATACCATCCATCATTTCATGATATCCAGCAGCCTGTTCAAATGGTACGAAAGGGTGCACATTTCCGAACTCGCTCCATGATAGTGGCATCATAGAGGCTGCTGAATTTAGCTTCATAGTACAAGAACCTAATGAGATCATACTATCTGTTAGTGATATATCTCTATCTGCTAATTTCTTAATATAGCGCATCAAGTCTGTCTCGCTACGGTATTTACTAAATACTGCCTCTTCAAAATAAGGTGTTTGACGCTCAAGAGACGGACAGAAAGCTTTAACATCTTCCACTTCATTTATAGTAATAGCCTCTTTACCTGCCGCCTCAGCAAATATAGCTAACAGCTTATTTACCTCGTCCACTGTAACCACTTCGTCAAGAGAAAGACGTACTTTGTTATCGTTAGGATAGTATAGGTTTATCTCGTTACGTTCAGCAATAGTACGTATGTTTATCGCATCTGCCTCTATATCAAGCGTATCAAAGAAACAACTGTTATTAATAGTGTAGCCTAATTCCTTAATCCCATTTGCTAATGCAGCGGTGTGCGAGTGTACGTGTGTTGCTATGCGATTAATACCCTCTTTACCATGATAAACAGCAAACATACCTGCCATAGAGGCAACAAGAGCTGATGCGGTACATATGTTAGAGGTAGCCTTTTCGCGCTTAATGTGTTGCTCACGTGTTTGTAGACTCATACGCAGTGCCTTATTGCCCAAACGGTCAACAGATATACCAATAATACGTCCTGGCATTATACGCTTGTAATCCTCTTTTGTTGCAAGATACCCTGCACTTGGACCTCCATAGCCCATAGGAATACCGAAACGTTGTGTTGTTCCAACTGCTATATCCGCGCCCCATTCAGCTGGGGATTTAAGAATAGCAAGTGAAAGTATATCCACAACAGCTGTCACAGTTGCACCTGCTGTGTGTGCTTTCTCCGTGAAATTTGCATAATCACACACCTCACCGTTAGCTGATGGATATTGTAGTATAACACCGAACTCTTTACCCTCAAACTCATATTCATAATAGTTACCCATAACTATTTCAATACCAAGAGGCTCTGAACGTGTTAGAAGTAGGTCAAGCGTTTGTGGGAATATATTTTCGTCTACAAAAAGAGCATTACGCCCCTCCTTAACAGCTGCACGACTACGAGCATTAAACATCATTATCATTGCCTCTGCTGCTGCTGTTGCTTCGTCAAGTAGTGAACAGTTTGATATTGTCATACCAGTTAGCGAGCAAATCATCGTTTGGAAATTAAGAAGTGCCTCTAAGCGACCTTGCGATATCTCCGCTTGGTATGGAGTGTAAGATGTGTACCATATTGGGTTTTCAAACATATTACGCATCACAACCGGAAGAGATGCTGTTGGGTAATATCCCATACCTATAAATGTGCGGAAAGGTCTATTTTTCACCGCCAAAGACTTTATATGATTCATATACTCATATTCTGTCATTCCCTCCTGCGCCATATCAAGAGGCTCCTTTAGACGTATTGATTCAGGTATAACCTGCTCTATTAGTGTATCCAGCGAATCAACGCCTATCACTTTAAGCATTTCTGCTTTTTCACTTTCAGTAGGTCCTATGTGTCGACCTGCAAAATTATCAAAACCCATCGTTATAATATTTTAGTTTATTTTTATTTATATTCCTAAAAAATATCTTCTTCAATCAATCCGCAAATGTACAAATATTTTTTATAATATAGCATCAGACAGAGACATTTTTTGATTTTTTTTTGCTAAGCAGAAGGGGAAGAGTGAAAATTTTGTGCAGAGTATCTTTTTTTGTCGTTGTATAGCGTAATATAAAAAAAAATTTATAATTTTGCAGGTTATAAAGATGTTAACTTTTAGTAAACAATAAATATATATATAATGATACTATCAAAGCAGTCGAAATCAAGTGTTATATGGTCTTGGATTGGGGTATTGGTTGGTTCTTTTTTGGTTGCCATTGCCTTCGTTCTCTTTAATACACCTTACAAGATAACCCCGGGAGGAGTTTATGGTTTAGCTATTGTGATAAATAAATTTCTACCTAACTTTATGGTGGGTACAATAGGTTTAGCGCTTGATGTTCCACTTTTGATTGCGGCTTTAATAATATTTGGAGGTGGCTTTGGTGCGAAGACAATTTTTTCAGCCTTATCGCTGCCTTTAATGATGAACTTTTTAACCACTTTAGTCGGAGGAACGGACCCTGCTATACTACTTGACGGACGTATTAACTTAACCGATGATATACTCCTTGCATCGATATATGGAGGTGTTATTACTGGCGTTGGATTAGGGATTATCGTAAAGGCCGGTTCAACATCAGGAGGAACAGATGTTATTGGTATGATAATAACAAAATATTTTAATATTCCATTTTCTAAGTCCCTCTTAATAGTTGAGTCATTAGTTATTTTATCAGGAATGTTGGTGTTTGGAAACTGGACACTCCCTCTATATTCGCTAATATCTTTATTTTTGACTTCAAAACTGATAGATTTCGTCATTGAGGGGGCAAGTACCGATAAAATGCTCTTTATTATTTCTGAAAAGCCTGAAGAGGTGCGAGAGTTCATCTTAGGAGATTTAGGTCGTGGGGGAACCTATTTTAAAGGTAGTGGTATGTATAGCGAGGTTGATAAAAAGGTTATCTTTGTTGTAGTATCACGTAATCAACTACCTATGATTAAGAATTTTATTAAAGAGATAGATAAAAAGGCCTTTATGACAGTGGTGAATACACATGAGATTATGGGCGACGGTTTCAAACCCTTAACGGAGCATTAGGCATATGAGAAAACATAAAATAAATATAACAATATTTGCGATAACAGCAGTGGTTTTAGCACTACTTATACCGACTAACGGAATGTTTAGTTATAGTTATAAGTTAGGAGATGTGTGGAGTGATAACACCGTTATTGCACCGTTTGATTTTCCTGTTCTAAAGAGCGACCAAGAGTATAAAGCAGATATTGATAAGTTTAAAAAAACTTATCAGTCGGTTTATAGTAGAGATTTAACAACCAGAGATAAGCGATTATCTGAGATGCGTAACTTATACCGTATTGATTCGTCGTACTTGAAAATGCGCCCAGCATCCTTAAATCGAGATATACGCTATAAGGGGATTGCTTATAACACAATAAGTAAGATTTTTGAAAGAGGTATCATCGATAACACGCAATTGGATAATGGAGATATGGTTATTAGAATTATCACCGACGATAATCTAAGAGTTACCAATAGAGCATCTCTTAGCACCCCTTCACAAGCATTAGAGCAGCTAAAAGAGGCGATAGATGGAGCTCCAATATCTATGAGAAATGATATATTAAATATTGCGGAGAGGTATTTAACCCCAGATATTATCTATGTTGAGGAGATTGATGATCATATTTACAATAGGGATGTAAGTAAAATATCTGCAATAAAAGGTTATATACGTGAGGGAGCTGTTGTAGTAAATAGCGGAGATATTATCAATGATGATAAGTACACAATATTGGAATCTTTTAGGCTTGAATATGCAAATCGTGGAGTGTATAAAATATCGGCTCTTCCACTATTGGCAAATCTATTTTTTGCCTCAATAGTACTTATTCTATCTTTCTTTTCTCTACTCATTTATGATAAAGAGTTTCTGGAATCGTCGCGCAGGGTACTATTTTTAATGATGCTATATGTGGGATTTACACTTATGGCAATAGCTATAACGAAAATAAAGATATACCCTATTAGCGTTTACGTCATACCATTTGCCATATTTCCTATATACATTAACCACTTCTTTGGTTCAAAAATATCGTTGTATCAATATATCTTTGTACTGCTTATTGTGTCGTTAATATCTGGTTCATCGTTTCAGCTTTTGTTGATAAACTATCTTGCTGGAGTGGCAGGTATGCATGCTCTTCAACGTGCCACTAAACGTGGTAATTTAATTAGAGCAGCAGGTGTTACTCTACTCGTCTCTGTTGTAGTATACTCAATAGTTTCGTTTATGGATGGAGGAAAAGTAGAGAATATCGCATGGGAAAGCTATATATGGTTTATTATCAATGCCATACTATTAGTCGCTCTTTATCAGATGATATTTCCTATTGAAAAGATATTTAAGTTTGTATCTAATGTTACACTGATTGAGCTTAATGATACGAATCATAAATTATTACGCGAGATGGCAACAAAGGCTCCGGGAACCTATCAGCATGTTATGCAGGTGGCTAACTTGAGTGAAGCGGCGGCGAAGGCAATTGGTGCTAATCCGCTATTAGCGCGTGCAGGAGCCCTATATCATGATATTGGAAAGATGGAGAACCCTAAGTATTTTATTGAGAATAATAAACAAGGTGAGGTCCCACATGATAAGTTATCTGCTCTACAGAGTGCGGAGATAATTAGAGAACATGTTTCTAATGGATTAAAAATAGCAAGAAGGCATAATATACCTAATGCAATAACCGATTTTATTACCACACATCACGGTAATTCTTTGATATACTTCTTTTTTAAGAAATATCAAGAGGAGATTGGAGAAGAGAATATCGACGAAACACTATTTCGTTACAATGGTTCAACCCCAAACACTAAAGAGACAACTATTTGTATGATGGCTGACTCTATTGAGGCTGCTTCGCGTACCCTTAAGGAGTATACACCAGAGGCGATATCAGAGTTGGTGGAAAGTATTGTAACTAAACAGGAGAGTAATCGCTTATTTATTAAGTCACCTCTTACATTTGCAGATATGGAGAGGGTTAAGAAAGCATTTAAAGAAAAATTATCAAATATATATCACACAAGGGTTGAGTACCCTAAGTAAAAAGTTTTTAAAATGAAGAAAATTTTAATTGTTGGAGCAGGTGGTCAAATAGGTTCGGAGTTAACCTCATACCTGCGTAAAAGTTATGGTGCAGAGAATGTCGTTGCGGCTGATTTACGCGACTCTTTAGAGTTAGAGGTAGATGGCCCTTATGAAAAACTGGATATTATGGATATCGCACAACTATCTTTTATAGTACATAAGTATAGTATCGACACTATCTACAATTTAGTTGCTCTACTTTCGGCTACTGGCGAGCGTATGCCTAATTTTGCGTGGAAGGTTAATATGGGGGCATTAACAAACTCGTTAGAGATAGCGCGACTTTTTGGATGTGCTGTATTTACTCCAAGTTCAATAGGTGCTTTCGGTATCGACTCACCTAAAGATCAAACGCCGCAAGATACCCTTATGCGTCCTTCAACAATATATGGCGTGTGTAAGGTGTCGGGTGAGCTATTGAGTGATTATTACTTCACTCGTTTTGGTGTTGATACTCGTAGCGTTCGTTTCCCTGGTCTTATTTCAAACGTAACACTTCCGGGAGGGGGTACTTCTGACTATGCTGTTGAGATATATTACGCGGCTATTAAGGATAAGAAATATACATGTCCTCTTCCTAACAATATGTTTATGGATATGATGTACATGCCAGATGCCCTTGATGCTTGTGTTAACCTTATGGAGGCTGACCCATCGAAGCTAATTCATCGTAATAGCTTCAATATTGCATCTATGAGCTTTAATCCAGAGATTATATGCGAGACAATAAAGCGCAGAATTCCTGATTTCACAATGGACTATAATGTAGATCCTGTGAAAGAGGCTATTGCAGCAACATGGCCTAATTCGTTAGATGATACATGTGCTCGCGAAGAGTGGGGCTGGAACCCTAAATGGAATCTTGAAACAATGACCGATGATATGCTTACTGTTATTGCAGATAAGTACGCCAAAGGGATTATAAAATAAGAAAAACCTATGGAGCAATTTGTTGTATCTGCACGTAAATATCGTCCTGATAATTTTCGTTCGGTGGTGGGGCAAGAACATATCACATCCACCCTACTAAATGCTATATCGCGAAAGCAACTATCCCACGCCTACCTTTTTTGTGGACCTCGTGGGGTGGGGAAGACGACGTGTGCACGCATCATTGCAAAGACAATAAATTGCCTTAATCCAACTGATACATACGAAGCGTGTGGCGAATGTGAGTCTTGCCGTGCATTTGCCGAAAACGCCTCGTTTAATATTTATGAATTAGATGCCGCATCTAATAACTCGGTTGAGAATATACGCTCATTAAACGAGCAGGTTAGAATCCCGCCTCAAGTGGGTAAGTATGCGATATATATTATCGACGAGGTGCATATGCTTTCGACCGCGGCGTTTAATGCATTTCTTAAGACTCTTGAGGAGCCACCACACTATGTTATATTTATTCTTGCGACAACAGAAAAACATAAGATATTACCAACTATTATCTCACGCTGTCAAGTGTATGAGTTTAAGCACATAGGAGTAGAAGATGTTGTTGGGTATCTAAAGTATATAGCTTCGGAGGAGGGTGTTACATATGATGAAGAGTCGCTTAATATCATAGCACAAAAAGCTGGAGGTTGCATGCGCGACGCACTTTCGATGTTTGATAAGGTTGTCACGTTTTGTGACTCCAATTTAACACTTAGTGGGGTTTCAAGCGCGCTTAACCTACTTGACTATGATACATACTTTTCGTTTGTATCACTTCTTGTATCTGCGAATTATAATGAGGCACTGATAGCTCTTGATGCGGTGCTTAAACGTGGTTTTGATACTATAACATTTTTGTCGGGGCTTTCACGTCATCTTCGTGATATGCTTGTTGCTCGTGATAGTAGGACACTTCCATTATTGGGTGTTAGTAGCTCACTTGCTGCTCGATATAGTAAGCAGGCTGGAGAGTGTACTCCTCAATTCATCTTCTCGGCACTTGATATATTGGGTTCAGCCGAGAGTTCATTGAGGTATGCCATTAATCAACGACTAACAACGGAATTGGCAATATTAAAAGTGTGTAATAGTGTTACTCCATTTATTGCACCAGTGGTTGAGGTGGCTACTATGCCGGTGGAGAGTAAGCCGAATGTGGTTGAGGAGGTGGCACCAAAGGTTGAAGTTAAGCCTAAAGCGAAAGAGCAGATTAAATCAACTCCTAAGAGTGGTGTATCACTTGGAATACCTCGTCTTAGTGCATTATCAACCGTAAACAATGATGCCGAAAATGATAAAGCGAGTCAAAAAGCTCAAGAGGATAATTTATCGGAAAATTTCGCAATAGAGGATAATCAAATTGATATTGTATTGGATGGATGTAAACTTTTTGCATCTAAAATAGAGGCGCGTAATCCTCGTGTATCATTGGCTTTTAGAGATGCTCGTATTGAGAATAAACAGTTGATAATACCGGTTCCCAATAAGATATTGCGCGATGAGATATATGCAAAAAAGAGCCAAACATGTGATTATTTATCGAAATGCATAGAAGGTATCAAGATATATAATTTCATTGTGTCGGTTGAGCAGATAGAGATAGAGGAAAAAAAAATTCTAGTTCGTAACGAAGATAAATACAAGCACCTACTTGACGAGAATCCAAAGCTACATATGTTAACGGAGAAAATAAATCTTGAGTTTAAGTAGGGTGATACCGAAAACTTAACAAAAATATCCAACTAATTGTTTGTCAATTAGTTGGATATTTTGTATCTTTGTATAAATAAAGAT
>CAYIZU010000066.1:0-10122 GCA_964367795.1 uncultured Rikenellaceae bacterium
TGCTGCAGGTGCATTAATTGATGAGCATGGTGCTCAAATTGTGAACAAAACAAAAGGAAAGGTTTTAAATTTAGAGGAGGCTGTAATAAATAAAAATATAGAGGGAACTATAGGAATAGCGCATACAAGATGGGCTACTCACGGTGAGCCTAATAATACAAATGCGCACCCTCACTATTCGGATACCGAGAATTTAGCTCTAATACATAATGGCATCATTGAGAACTATGCTGAATTAAAGAAGGCACTTATGGCGAATGGGTACTGTTTTAAAAGTAGTACAGATACTGAAGTGTTAGTGCAGCTCATTGAGTTCACTATGCGCGAGGAGAAAACTTGTCTTGCAACTGCTGTGCAGATAGCACTTAATAAAGTTGTTGGAGCCTATGCAATAGCGATATTAGAGAAAAATAATCCTGACCAGATAATCGCAGCACGAAAGAGTAGCCCACTGGTTGTTGGAGTTGGAGAGAATAGAGAGGAGTATTTTATCGGTTCCGACGCTTCACCTATTATTGAATACACAAAGGATGTTATATATCTCGATGATAATGAGATAGCTATCATTCGAAGAGGAGAGAAAGTGAAGTTTTTGGACTTAAATAATATTGAAAAGAAACACGAGATAACGCGCCTTGACCTTTCACTTGCACAATTGGAGAAGGGGGGATATCCTCACTTTATGCTTAAAGAGATATTTGAGCAGCCTAAGACTATTATCGACTGTACACGTGGACGTATAAATGTGGAAGGCACACATGTCTCTTTATCAGGCGTTGCGGATAACCTTGATAAATTTATGAATTCTCGACGTATAATATTTGTGGCGTGTGGAACATCATGGCATGCCTCACTTATTGGGGAGCATTTAATAGAGAATTTCTGCCGTATACCTGTGGAAGTGGAGTATGCATCAGAGTTCCGCTATCGTAATCCCGTTATAAACGAGAATGATATTGTTATAGCGGTATCGCAGTCGGGGGAGACAGCCGATACGCTTGCAGCTATTGAGTTGGCAAAGAAAAGTGGAGCATTTATTTACGGAATATGTAATTCAGTCGGCTCGTCGATAGCACGCGCTACAGATTCAGGGACATATATACATGTGGGTCCAGAGATAGGGGTTGCCTCAACAAAAGCATTCACGGGTCAAGTGACAGTTATGGTTATGCTTGCTCTTACTCTTGCTAAAGCTAAAGAGACAATTAGTGAAAAAGATTTTATCAATACATTGCAAGAACTTAACGCTGTCCCGGGAAAATTAGAGAGGCTTTTAAAACTTAATGATGAGATAAAATCTTTATCCCAAATTTTCACCTATGCGTCTAACTTCATATATTTAGGGCGAGGATATAGTTATCCCGTGGCGTTAGAGGGGGCTCTTAAGCTAAAAGAGATATCTTATATACATGCCGAGGGGTATCCTGCTGCAGAGATGAAGCATGGTCCGATAGCATTAATTGATGCGGAAATGCCAGTTGTTGTTATCGCAACGAACAATGTTTTATATGATAAGACCGTTAGTAATATTCAGGAGATAAAGGCGCGTGGAGGACGTATTATTGCCGTTGTTAGCGAAGGGGACATTGCGATACGCTCGATGGCAGATTATTGTATAGAGGTACCACGTACGGTTGAGTGTTTAGATCCACTTCTCACAACAATTCCTTTACAAATGTTGGCTTACCATATAGCTATCAGTAAAGGTAGGGATGTTGACCAGCCACGTAACCTTGCCAAGTCAGTAACAGTGGAATAATAATATATTCGTGCGTATGAAAAGGGCTCTTATATTTATAATTTTGATGATAGTATCATACTCTTCAGCGATGGGGCAGTATAATAGACAGTATATATATGCGACGAGTCAAAATTCGATAATAGATAAGAGATATTATGATGCCATATCTCTACTTACACTACTCATCGAGAGTGATAGTGTTAGTAAGGATGCCTATTTTCTACGAGCTGTTGCCAAGTATAATTTAAATGATATGATTGGTGCAGAGCAAGATTTATCAGCTGCTATACGTATCAATCCGGTATACATAGAAGCATATCAGTATCGTGCCATTACCCGTTCGGTTATGGGTAATTGGGACGATGCTGTCAGTGATTTTCAAAAGGCAATAGATATACGCCCAGATTTTATTAATACCTACTATAGTAGGGGTGTGACTTATCTTATGAGTCAGCAGTTTGATAATGCAATAAGTGATTTTACAACTTTCATCAAGCGCAACCCTAAAGAGTCGCAGGTTTATCTCAATAGAGGTTCTGCATATCTTATGCTTAAAGACACACTAAACGCATTTAATGATTTTAATATTGCCGTTAAGGTGTCACCTCGCAGTAGTGATGCCTTGACGCGTCGTGGTGGTCTTTATGCTATTATGGGGAAACCTAAAGAGGCAATGAGTGATTATAATAAGGCATTGCACTACAATCCTCAAAATAAGATTGCCTATTTTAATAGGGCAATATTAAATGCGAATAATAATGCGCCACTTGATGCCATTAAAGACTTTGGGGAGGTGATAAAAATAGATTCAACAAACTCGTTAGCATACTTTAATAGAGCGATAACACTTAGTCAGATAGGTGATTTTAATACTGCTATGTTAGATTATGATAAGGTGGTTGAGCTCTCTCCAAATAATGTGTTGGGCTATTTTAATAGAGCTCTTCTTGCAACAAAATTGGGAGATTTAGAGAAGGCTATCAATGATTATTCATACTGTATCGAGTTATATCCGGATTTTGCTAATGCGTATCTCGCGCGCTCCTCTGTTAGATATTCTATAGGGGATATGGTTGGTAGTAAGAGTGATAAAGATACTGCAGATGAAAAGATAGCGATGTATCGCGAGAAGTATGAAGGTAAAGGAGATGAATTCTCTATGTTTGCCGATACAAGTCGTAACTTTAATAAGATACTTGCTTTTGAGAGTAATTTCAGCAGTGGTGACAAGGTTAAAGAGACCAGTGTAGATATTAAACTATTGGCAATGTATAGGCTAATAAAAACAAAGAAGATAACAGATTTGGCAAAGGCCGAAAATAAACGTTATGCTGAAGTTAGCAAGTTCATCAGTAGTAGTAAGATAGATAACCTTATTGTTAGTAACCTGCCCGTTGACATGAGTCGTGAGGAGATAATTGAAGAGAGAAGCAAAAGAAATAACTCACGTAACACAGATTACTTATCACAGCCATGGCGTGCAGAGTTCGAGGATGCTATATCATCATACTCCATAAAACAATACACGAGTGCTATTACAGAGCTTAGTGAGGCTATAAAGAGTGCTCCAGATAATCCACTACTGTATATGACAAGAAGTGCAATATATTGTGAAATGACAGAGTTTATACAGTCGATAAATAGTACTGGGCAGCGTTTTGTTATTGAGGCAGATAAGAGTAAAGAGTTACATGCTACAAAGCAAGAGTTGGATTTTGAGAGTGCATTATTCGATATAACGTATGCCATAAGGCTTAATCCTAATATTGCTTATTTCTACTACAACAGAGCAAATATTTATGTGTTGTCTGGAGATATGCCTAAAGCGATAGAGGAGTACACACGAGCGATAGAGTTAGATAATAGATTTGCTGCAGCATTCTACAATAGGGGATTGGTGCAGATATATCTGAAGGAGGATAAGAAAGGATTTTTGGATATGAGTCGTGCGGGGGAGTTGGGTATAACCAATGCATATGAGGTTATTAAACGATATACTAATTTTGATGAGTAGGTATAGTGTTTATAAGTTTGGAGGTGCTTCAATAGCCACTGCTGAAAGAATAAAAGCGATGGCAGAGATAGTGTGTCAATGTCCAAATTCGCTTATCGTTGTTGTCTCTGCGTTGGGAAAAAGCACTAATGAACTTGAGAAGATTGTAGAGTGCTCCGTGAATGGAGAAGCGGAGCTATATAATAAGCTTGTTGACACATTTATTTTAAAACATATAGAGATAGCAAGAGATTTATCTTTGAGTGGAGATATTTTTACTCTCTTATCCCATGAATTATATAACAAGGCTGGTTGTATTGATGAATATGATGCTCATTATGATGCTATTGTGTGCTATGGTGAGCTATTCTCAACAACTTTAATTAACAGCTATCTTTGCTCGTTGAATGCTGATAGTGCACTGTTAGATGCCCGTAAAGTCGTTATTACTGATAGTAAACATCGTGATGCAAGTGTAAATATTGAACTTTCTCGAGTGTATTTTGATAAAGAGAATTTAACATCAAATATAACTATAACGCAGGGTTTTATAGGCTCCACTGTAGATGGCAAAGTAACGACACTAGGGCGAGAGGGTTCGGATTATTCCGCAGCAATATTTTCGGTGATTAGTAAAACGCCTTCAATAACGATATGGAAAGATGTTGAGGGGGTATTAAATGCAGATCCACGAATATATACTAATGCGATATTGATACCTCATTTAAGTTATAATGATGCTGTGGAATTATCGTATAGTGGCGCACAAGTGATACACCCTAAAACTATACGCCCACTGCAAAATATTGGTGCAACGCTTTATGTAAAATCGTTTCTAAACCCTGAAGGTGCGGGCACAACTATTGATGGATGTTATTCAACGATTGATATACCTATTATAACCATAAAAAACGAGCAGATACTGCTGACAATAGCACCACACAATTTCTCTTTTGTATTAGAAGAGTCGTTAGCACATATTTTTTCGGTTGTAAATAGCCATCGTCAAAAGATTAATATGATACAGAGCAGTGCTGTTAGTATATCAATAGCCATTGACAATTCCAGATACTTCGATGATATGATTACGGAGCTACGTAATCATTATAAGGTGACTTATAATAAAGATTTGGAGTTAATTACAATTAGAGGCGAAAGAGATAGGGTAGAGGAGCAGAAAGGTGAGATATATTTATTGCAGCATAGTCGGAGGATGACAAAAATTCTTAGGGCTACCATTTAGGGTATATTCCCTATATACTTAAAAATTTGTTTGGGTATATCAATCCTCTCTTCATATTGAGAAAAGGCACGGAATCCGGCATTTGCATTCACTTCGCATACAATGTATTCTCCATCTCCATCAATTAAAATATCAACCCCAGCAAGTTCTACACTTAGGGCCTTACAGCTCTTAATTGCCAACCGCTCTAACTGCGGTGTTGATGAATAAGGTATTGCAATGCCACCAAGAGCGATATTGCTCTTAAAAGAATTTTTATTCTCACGCATAGTAACAGCAACACATCTATCACCCACTACCCATACGCGTATATCACGACCTCTACTTGCCTTTATGTACTTCTGTAGAATGTAGTTAGGGTGGCGCGTTACACAATCCATAAACTCCTCCTCACTGTTAATCAAAAAAACCTCTTCACCTTTACTGCCTATTGTGCTCTTAAAAATAAAAGGTTGCCCAAGATGCATGATAGCCTCGTTATATTCAGTACATTGATATAATGTCATTGGTGTTGGAATATTATTCTCGACCAATAAGCAATGCGTGATAAATTTATCACGGGCGTTATTCATACCCATACTGCTATTAAAAAGTCTCGTTCCACACATCTCTAATGCCGTAGATAGATTATTATCATAATGGCGAAAAAGAACAAAAGATGGTGGTGTAACAGCAATACCTTTATGGTAAATTACAACACCGCCATCTATTACAACAGAAAAATCTTCTGCAAACATTATTTTTAAATCGATATCACTTTCACGAGCGCTATCTATCATCCACTGAAAGGCATTCTCTTGACCTTCCCGCTGCATAGGATATATTGCCCATCCTGCAATCATATAATCTATAGATTTGGGACCTCCTGCATAAGTAGTGTCATCTCATCGCGCAGAGATTTTGCCTCTGCCGCAGCGGCTTCCGCGAAATTCTCAGTGTTATCGGCATAAATTATCCCTCTCGAAGAGTTGATAAGCAATCCAAATTGACTATTCATGCCGTACCTTACAACTTCACTAAGCGAACCGCCTTGTGCTCCTACACCAGGAACCAGTAGGAAATGGTTAGGTATTATTGCCCTTACATCTTTTAGCATTTCTGCTTTCGTAGCTCCAACGACATACATAGTATTTTCTTGATTACCCCACTCCTTAGATTTGCGTAGCACCATTTCATACAGATAGCTACCATCCGCCATACGTTCAGTTTCAAAATCACTCGACGATGCATTAGAGGTAAGAGCCAATAAGACAGCCCATTTCCCCTCGTACCCAAGGAATGGCTTAACCGTATCAAGCCCCATATATGGAGATAATGTAACAGCGTCAACGCCACAGTTGTCAAAAAATGCCTTTGCATACATCTCCGAAGTATTTCCTATATCGCCACGCTTTGCATCGGCAATAATTAATATTTCCGGATAGTTCTCTTTGATATATTTAACGGTCTTCTCAAAAGATACCCATCCATTGACACCGTCGGCCTCGTAGAAAGCAAGGTTCGGCTTATATGCCACACAATATTCAGCCGTAGCATCAATTATGGCTTTATTAAATGCAAATAAGGGATCTTCCTCCTTAAGAAGATGCATTGGAATTTTATAAATATCACTATCAAGTCCAACACAAAGGAAACTACCCTTTTTGGCTATCTGCTCTGTTAAATGTGCACAATTCATAATATCTACTCCTCCTCACTTGCTTTTAGTCGCTCTGCATTTTCAGCGAACTGTAATTTTTCTATAATATCTAAAATATCTCCATTCATTACGTTTGGTAGATTATAGGCAGTGTAATTAATGCGGTGATCGGTAACGCGCCCTTGCGGATAGTTATATGTACGTATTTTTGCTGAACGGTCGCCCGAAGAGACCATTGTTTTACGCTGACCAGCTATCTCGTCAAGGTATTTCTGATATTCAAGGTTAAAGATACGCGTACGAAGCTCCTCCAAGGCCTTATCAAAATTTTTCAGCTGCGATTTCTGATCCTGACACTGCACCACAATGCCAGACGGTATATGTGTTAGGCGAATTGCAGAGTATGTTGTATTAACACTCTGTCCTCCAGGTCCCGACGCACAGAATGTATCTTTGCGGATATCCTCCATCTTTAGATCAATATCAAACTCTTCAGCCTCAGGTAATACTGCTACCGACGACGCAGACGTATGGATACGCCCTTGCGTTTCCGTTTGCGGAACACGCTGTACACGATGTACGCCAGATTCGTATTTCAATAAGCCATAAACACCATCACCAATAACCTTTAGCACCACCTCTTTATATCCTCCAGATGTTCCTTCACTAACGTTATTAACCTCATGTTTCCAGCCCATACGCTCGAAGAAACGAGTATACATACGATATAAATCTCCTGCAAAGATAGCTGCCTCGTCTCCGCCTGAACCGCCTCGTATCTCTACAATAGCATTTTTACTATCTTGTGGATCCGCAGGGATAAGAAGAAGTTTAATCTCCTCTTCTAAGTCTACAATTTGAGGCTCTAACACCTCTATCTCTTCGCGTGCCATCTCTCGCATCTCCTCATCCTTCTCGTTCGCAAGAATATTTTTAGCCTCTTCAAGGTTTGCTACCGCTGTACGATATTTTTCACTTGCCTCCACAACTGGAGCAAGCTCCTTATACTCCTTATTTGCTTGTATATATCTCTTCATATCGTTCATAGCCTCCGGTGAAGCTATCTCTTCACCTAAAGCCTCGAACCTCTGCTTTACTCCATCTAATTTAGATAGTATGCTATTGTCACTCATCTCTTATTGTCTTAAAATTCAGTGCAAAGGTAGCGATTTATTTTCGTTTTTACAAAAATATTAGTCAATATTCGGATAGTCAATAGTGTAGTGTAAACCAACGCTATGTTTCAGTTCACGGGCATGCTTGATAATAATATATCCAACGGCTATCATATTGCGAAGTTCGCACAGCGGTTGAGATAGTGTTAGTGTACGATACATCTCTTCTGTTTCGTGAAATATCAGCGCCATACGATTAAATGCTCTGCTAAGGCGACTATTTGAACGAACAATGCCAACATAGTAGCTCATTATCTGCTGTATCTCCTTATAGCTCTGTATTATAGATACCATCTCTTCTGGCATAGAGGTGCCTTCATAATCCCATACCGGGATACGTTTTTCATGTGATATAACATCAACATTATCAAGGGCATATTTGGCTATTCTATCAGCATATACCACAGCCTCGGTTAACGAGTTAGAGGCGAGCCTATTGGCACCATGAAGTCCGGTATATGCGCACTCACCCGCAGCAAAGAGATTTTTTATAGAAGTGCGACCATAGGTATCAACCGTTATGCCTCCACAACAATAGTGTGCCGCCGGAACAACAGGAATCATATCCTTTGTTATATCAATCCCCAAGGTTAAGCATTTCTTGTATATGTTAGGAAACTTCTCTATTGTCTCTTGCGCGGGCATAAACGAGACATCAAGATATAGAAAATCCTCTCCGCTGGTCTTTAGCTCCGTATCTATTGCGCGCGATACCACGTCGCGTGGTGCTAGCGACCCCATTACATGATATTCATACATAAACTCTTCACCGTCAGCCCTCTTTAAAACGGCTCCATATCCCCGTAGTGCCTCTGATATGAGGAATGAGGGGCGCTCGGCTGGATTATATAAAGATGTTGGATGAAATTGTATGAACTCCATTGCTTCTACACTCCCCTTTGCGCGATGAACCATAGCAATACCATCTCCCGTTGCCACTGTTGGGTTTGTGGTGGTTTGATAAATATTTCCTACGCCACCCGTTGCCATTATTGTCATCTTAGCAAGGCAAGCATATACCTTATTGGTCTTTAAGTTTAATATATAGGCACCATAACACTCAATATTTGTTGAATGCTTAGTTACGTGTTCGCCTAAATGGTGTTGTGTTAACAAATCAACCGCGAAATGATGCTCTAAAACATCAATATTTGGATGCTCCTTAACCCGACGAGCCAATGTTGTCTCTATTTCACTGCCAGTATTATCTTTATGATGTAAGATACGATTTTGCGTGTGCCCACCCTCACGTGCAAGGTGATAACGTCCGCGTTCTTTATCAAAACGCACACCCCAACGCACCAACTCCTGAATCTGCGCTGGCGCATTCTCCACAACCATACGCACAACCTCTTCGTTATTCTCATACGAACCACACAGCATAGTATCTTGCACATGCTGTTCAAAGCTGTCCGGTGTGTATGTAACACTACATATCCCACCTTGCGCTTTTTCGGTACTACTATCGGTAATATCTCCCTTAGTAACAACCACAACTTTATGTGTTTTTGCCAACTTAAGTGCTAATGATAAACCAGCTATTCCCGAACCTATAACTAAAAAATCAACCTCTCGCCTCATAATAGTTATACTAAAATCTCAAAAATTATTACTATCTTCGCCCCAAAATTAATTAATATTTATTTAACAAAGGCCCTTTTTTTGCTTTTTTTACCATATTAAAGAGCTGTAATTTAAATAACATGCTAATAATCAATGAGTAAGATAAAAATATTTTCATTGCTTTTTCTTTTCATAACTGTTGAGCTTTATGGCGCCAAAAGAGATGAAGGGGATGGCTTATTAGACACATTAAACATGAATCAGGTTGTTATAACTGCTACGCGCAGTGCGCGACAACTTAAAGAGGTGCCTATATTAACACGTGTTATAACCAAAAATGATATAATTAAGCATGGGCACACAAAAATAGAGGATATACTAAGTGCTGAATTGGCAGGTATCGAGTTTCATCAAGCAGGTTATGGCACAACTGTATCATTTCAAGGATTAGATGCAAGACATATCCTTATCCTTGTAGATGGCGAGAGATTAGCCGGTGAGATAAATGGGAATATTGACTTCAGCAGAATAAATCTACTCTCAATAGAACGTATTGAGGTGATTAAGGGTTCTGTATCTGTGCTATATGGCTCTTCAGCAATGGGAGCCACAATTAACTTCATCACTAAAGAGGCATCGGATAAAACAAGAGGTGGAGTTAGTATTAAAGCAGCTCCTCTATTGCAAAGAAACAAAGAAGAGAATGGAGATTTATTCAATGGCAATATATCAGGTTATTTCACAAAGAAAATAGGGCGTATATCATTG
>CAYIZU010000067.1:0-1389 GCA_964367795.1 uncultured Rikenellaceae bacterium
ATTTTTGTTTTCTACCAGCTTTTTCAGTTTTATTGCTAAAGTCTGGCAATATTTTAGCTTTTGGCTGAGTGCATTTGGTCTCTATCTCACTTCGGAGTAAACCCGCTACACTAAAGCGAGATAAAACCCAAATGCACTCAGCCAAAACCAAAAATCTTCGCCAGCCTTTTTTAAGGGTCGACTATTTAAAACTTCTTTCCGCGTAAAAGTTCTTCTGTTGTCATACGACGCTTTCCAGCTAATTGTAACTCTTTGATTATGAGATAACCACCATCACACCCTATTTTTAATAGGCTTTTACCGTCGCATTTAACTTCACCTTCCACAGATTTTGCATTTTTTTCTATTTCTGTAGTGTAAATCTTATATGTTTCTCCATTTATTTCACACCACGCTGCAGGATATGGACTAAGTCCACGTACTTTATTATGTAGCGCCTCTATCGATAAATCCCAATTTAGCTTGCAATCCTCCTTGAATATCTTGGGTGCAGCTCGCTCTGCAGAACCATTTATTTCATTTTGTGGCTTTAATACTAAAGCACCACTTGCCACTATATCAACACTTTGAGGTACCAATTCAGAACCTATAACCATAAGCTTATCATGTAGCGTACCAGCTGTATCCATATCCGTTATTTCAACTTCTGATTGGGCAATAATATCACCCGTATCAATTTCATGCTTAAGCATAAAGGTTGTTACACCAGATATGATATCTCCATTCATCACTGCCCAATTTATCGGAGCTGCACCACGGTAATCGGGTAGTAGTGAGGCGTGTAGATTAAAGGTTCCTAATCGAGGTAGCGACCATACGGCTGTAGGTAACATCTTAAATGCTACCACAATACCTAAGTCTGGATTTAGGGCGCGTAGTGTCTCAATAAAATCGGGACTTGATAGCTTTTCTGGCTGTAGAATAGGGAGTCCTACACTCGCAGCATACTCTTTGACTGCGCTACCACGTACCTTTTGTCCTCTGCCCGATGGTTTATCGGGCATTGTCACTACAGCTACAATATTATATCCCTTTTCATACAGCGACTGAAGTGATGCCACCGCAAAATCGGGGGTTCCCATATATACTATACGTAAATCCTTGCCACACATAATTATTTATCCTCTTTATAAAGACCTAATGTGTGCCCCATATTTAACTCTTTAGTTTTTAAATATTTATCGCTATGCTCGTTAGGAGCAATAACAATAGGTACATTTTCGGTTATCTCTAAACCGTACCCTTGAAGAGCAGCACGCTTTTGAGGATTGTTTGTCATAAGGCGAATTTTCTTCACACCTAATTCATGCAATATTGATGCGCCAATACCATAATCGCGCTCGTCTGAGGCGAAGCCCAAATGTAGGTTTGCTTCTATTGTATCCATTC